>JAZQNG010000125.1:0-17051 GCA_045627205.1 Lachnospiraceae bacterium | reverse complement strand
GCTATCTGCGGAGTTGACAGAGTATTCCTTTCAGGCGGTGCTCAGGCTATTGCGGCTCTTGCTTACGGTACAGAGGAAATCCCGAAGTGCGACAAGATTGTAGGTCCTGGAAACATCTACGTTGCAACAGCAAAGAAGCTTCTTTACGGAGTTGTTGACATTGATATGATTGCAGGCCCGAGTGAGATTCTCGTTATCGCTGACGAAACAGCAGACCCGAAATTTGCTGCGGCTGACCTTATGTCACAGGCAGAGCATGATGTTCTTGCTTCTGCAATTATGGTAACAACAAGCGAAAAGCTTGCTGACGATACAATGGCTGAAATCGAGAGACAGAAGCAGTATCTCTCCCGTAAGGAGATTATCTCAAAGTCACTCGAGGATTACGGTGCAATAATCATTGCTGACAGCCGTGAAAAGTGCGTTGAGCTTGCAAACAGAATTGCTCCTGAACACCTTGAGGTTCTTATGGCAAATCCCTTTGAGCTTCTCGGAAGCCTTGACAACGCAGGTTCAATTTTCCTCGGAAACTACGCTTCCGAGCCTCTCGGAGACTACTACGCAGGTCCGAACCACGTTCTTCCTACAAGCGCTACAGCAAGATTCTTCTCGCCGCTCGGAGTTGCAAGCTTTACCAAGCGTACAGCTTACACATATTACACTGAGGATGCTCTCAGACAGGCTAAGGACGATATTGTCCTCATTGCCGAGCGTGAGGGACTTACCGCTCACGCAAATGCTATCAAGGTAAGATTTGAACACTGATAATGCTTTAGGGCGGCTTTTATAACCGCCCTGAAGCTGTTTAGATAGGAGAGATTAAAATGAATAGTAACTGGGAGTCAAATGTACGCAGAGTAGTACCCTATACTCCGGGTGAACAGCCTAAGGAAACTGATGTTATAAAGCTTAATACAAATGAAAACCCGTATGGTCCTACTCCGCTGGTAAGAGAGGTACTTAGCGGATTAAAGAATGATTATGACCATTACAGGCTTTATCCGCCGGTAGATGCGGGAAAGCTTGCAAGGGAGCTGGCACGTTACTATGTGCAGGACGAGAATACGATTTTTGTCGGAGTCGGTTCGGACGATGTGCTTGCAACAGCCTTCCTTACATGTTTTAATTCAGGTAAACCGGTTCTCTTCCCGGACATTACATATTCCTTTTATGATGTATGGGCAGACCTTTACAAAATACCCTATGAGATGATTCCTCTTGATGATGAATTCAGGCTTCACAGGGAGGACTATATAAAGGATAACGGCGGTGTTGTCATTGCGAATCCGAATGCACCGACTTCCGTAGCGATGTCCTTTGAGGATATCGAATATATTGTTAAGAATAATCAGGGCAGGGTTGTAATTGTTGACGAGGCCTATATTGATTTCGGCGGAGAATCCGTTCTGCCTCTTGTAGATCAATATGAGAATCTGCTTGTTGTAAGGACCTTCTCAAAATCGAGGTCCATGGCCGGTGTGCGTATCGGCTTTGCGTTCGGCTCGCCGAAAATCATTAAGGCAATGAATGATGTTAAGTTCTCGATTAATTCCTATACGATGAATTTCCCGGCAATCGAAATAGGCTGTGCGGCCGTAAAGGATGAGGCTTATTTTACAAAGCAGCTTGAACGGGTTGTAAAAACGAGGGAAAAGGCTGCGAAGGATTTAAAAAAGCTTGGCTTTAAGGTTTTGGATTCTTCTGCAAATTTCCTCTTTGTAACACATAAGTCCGTAAAGGCTTCGGAGATATTTAAAGAGCTTAAGGAAAGAAAAATATATGTAAGATATTTCAAAAAGCCCAGAATTGATAATTATCTGCGAATCACGATAGGAACGAATTCACAGATGAAGGCACTTGTTAATGCGCTTAAGGAAATATTGCCGACAGAGTGAGAATGACGAATGTGATCAACTATCAGAAGGAATTGGAAAAGCAAATCAGTATATGGTCGGAGCAGAAAAGGGTTCCGACCATACTTTTGCATTGCTGCTGCGCACCCTGTAGCAGCTATTGCATGGAATTTTTAAATAAGTTTGCAAAAATTACCGATTTCTATTATAATCCTAATATAACCGATAGAAATGAATATGAACTGAGAGTCTCAGAGCTTGAACGACTGATAAAGGCAATGCCGATGGAGAATCCTGCAAAGCTTTTGAAGGGAGAATACGAGCCGGAGACTTTTTACTGTTGTTCAAAAGGCCTTGAGGATATACCTGAGGGCGGAGCGCGCTGCTTTAAGTGCTATGAATTAAGACTTCGGAAAACGGCAGAGCTGGCAAGGCTTAAGGGCTTCGATTATTTTACTACAACCCTCACCATTTCACCCTTAAAAAATGCACAGGTGCTGAACAGTATCGGAATGAGGCTTGCGGAGGAATACGGTGTGAGCTGGCTGCCCTCCGATTTTAAAAAGAACGGCGGATATCAGAGGTCTGTCCGGCTGTCGGCAGAATACGGACTTTACAGGCAGAATTACTGCGGCTGTGAGTTCTCGAGAAGAGCAGCACAGGAACGTGAACAGTGTCAGCAGCATTAGGCCGGGAGACCGGATGGCTTTTAAGCATGGAGATTGAGAATGGAACTGACAATCAGAGAAATTCAGGAAAAACGGGAGCATGAACAGCTGAGTCCCTACGCAGCCTTTAGCGATGAGTCAAGGGGGCGTGCAATTGAGGAGACTCCGTGTGATATCAGGACATGTTTTGAGCGTGACCGTGACAGAATCATTCACAGCAAGGCCTTTAGAAGATTAAATGGAAAAACACAGGTTTTCCTTACACCCATGGGCGACCATTATAGGACAAGAATGACACATACACTTGAGGTATCACAGATTGCGAGAACCATTGCAAAGGCCCTGAAGCTGAACGAGGATCTGACGGAGGCTATTGCCCTTGGCCATGATCTGGGACATACGCCCTTCGGTCATGCGGGCGAAAGAGCCCTTAACAGTGTGTGCCCCGGTGGCTTTGAGCATCATCTTCAGAGCATCCGTGTTGTTGAACTTATAGAAAAGAAGAATGGGAAAACCATGAATCTGTCCTGGGAGGTTAAGGATGGAATCATGAATCATCAGACAGAGGGAAAACCGAGTACCCTGGAGGGAAAGATTGTCCGGCTGTCAGATAAAATAGCATATATTAACCATGATATAGATGATGCAATCCGTGGTCAGATTATTTCGGAGGCAGACATTCCGCGGGAATATACCGATGTAATCGGCTGCTCCTTAAGCCAGCGGCTGAATACGCTGATTCACAATATTGTATCAAACAGCGAGGGTAAAAATGATATTCTGATGTCGGAGGATGTTGAGCAGGCCATGCTGAATCTCCGTAAATACATGTTTGAGTATGTTTATACGAATCCCATTGCGAAGGGACAGGAGAAAAAGGCAGAAAAGATGCTGGTTGACCTGTATGAATATTATCTGGACCATATGGAGGCTATTCCCGAGGACCATCGGTATGCGCCGGAGGGTAAGGAACGGGCAGTGTGTGATTATATTGCCGGAATGACGGACCGTTACGCCGTTACAAGGTACAATGAGCTGATGGTTCCGAGCGGATGGCAGGTATATTGAGGCCTGTCGGAGGTTTCTCCCTGCATAAGTGCTGTTTGGATATGTAAGGGAAAATGCACATTTATGTGCGCAGGGTAAATGATAAAGGTACTGTAGATAATCGGGAATATGTCCGATATTATTTACGTGAGCGGACAAGGGCTTGCGAATAGCACTGACCGGACGGTCCGTATTGGGGAGTGGGCAATGTATTACGATGAGGAAACAATTGAACAGGTGCGTTCCGCCAACGACATAGTTGATGTTGTGGGAACTTATGTGCAGCTGCGAAAGAGTGGAAATCACTATTTTGGCCTCTGCCCTTTTCATAATGAAAAAACAGGTTCCTTTTCGGTAAATAAGAATATGCAGATTTTCAAGTGCTTCGGATGCGGTGAGGGCGGAAATGTTTTCGGCTTTGTCCAGAAGTATGAGAATGTCGGCTTTCAGGAGGCAGTCCGGATTCTGGCGGACAGGGCAGGAATTGCACTTCCCGCACCGGATTACACGGAGGAGGAGCAGCACCGGGTTTCAAAGCGCGAGATTATTGCAAAAATCAATAAAGAGGCGGCTACCTTTTATTACAGGCTGCTTCGAAGTCCTGAAGGCAAAGCTGCACATGATTATCTGACCAACAGAGGTCTTTCAGAGGATACAATAAATAAATTCGGACTTGGCTATGCCGGTCATTTTTCCGATGGACTATATAAATATATGAAGTCGCTGGAGTATTCGGACGATGAGCTTCGGATGAGCGGTCTTTTCAATATAAGCGAGAAGGGCGTATATGATAAGTTCTGGAACCGTGTAATGTTCCCGATAATGGATGTGCGGAACCGTGTGATTGCCTTTGGCGGTCGTATAATGGGGGATGCGAAGGATGTTGCAAAGTATCTGAATTCCCCGGAGACGGATCTGTTTTCGAAAAGCGAAAATCTTTACGGCCTGAATGTTGCGAGACGGACAAGGGAGAAGTTCTTCCTGCTCTGCGAGGGCTATATGGATGTTATCGCACTCCATCAGGGCGGCTTTGACAATGCAGTTGCATCGCTTGGTACCTCACTTACGGAGAGACAGGCAAAGAAGCTGACTACCTATACGGATGCCGTAGTCATTACCTATGACAGTGACGGTGCGGGTACGAAGGCTGCATTAAGGGCAATCCCGATATTGAAGAATGTCGGACTGTCGGTTAAAATATTAAATATGAATCCGTATAAGGATCCGGATGAATTTATCAAGGCAATCGGAGCTGAGGAGTACAGGAAAAGAATCGACGAGGCGGTACAGGCCTTTGAGTTTGAGGCAGGTGTCCTTGAAAAATCCCATAATCTGGAGGATCCCGACGAAAAAACAAGGTTCGACCATGCGATTGCTGAGACGATTGCAAAAATAGACGACCCGATGGCACGCCACAATCATATTGAGGCTGCCGCACGTAAGTATAATATAGAGGCTTCGGAGCTGAAACGCGAGGTAAACAGTATCGGCGCAAGGCTTAAGCAGGAGGAAAACAATGAGCGGGCGAAGGAGCAGCTGAAGGCTACCCGCGAGAAAAAGGCAGAGGACGGAGATCTGAAGCGTGAACAGCTTTTCCTGAATATTATTGTTCAGAATACAAAAGCCTTCAACAGTATCAAGGATGTAATAGACGAGTCCGATTTTGGGGATGAGACAGGTCGGAAGGTCTTTAATTATATCAAAAATGAATATGAAATTAAGGGCTTGGCAGTAGGTGCCAGAATAGTTGAAAAATTTACGGACTCAGATGAGCAGTCGAAGGTGGCAGACATACTGATGACAACCCTTGAAGAGGATATGAATGAGAGCGAAAGGAGGAAAGCATTCGCGGATTTAGTGACAGGTCTGAAAGAGGCAGGTATTGACAGAAGCTGGCAGGAGGCTGTGAAATCACAGAACGGACAGGAGCTTAACAGATTGCTCGAGGAGAAAAAGGGCCTTGATGCACTTCGCAAAAAACTGCTATTGATTTAAGTTACTAAAGTGAATGCGCCTAAAATGGAACAGCAGCAGACAACGGTGGTCAGCTTCCAGGAAAAGCTGAAGGAACTATTACAGTTTGCGAGAAAGAAAAAGAATGTTCTTGAGTACCAGGAGGTAAATGATTTTTTTGCCGACATGGAGCTTACGGATGACCAGATTTCTCATATTTATGACTTCCTGGACAACAGTGGGGTTGATGTTCTTCGTGAGCCGGCATCTGATGATGATGAGCTTCTTGATGAAATCGATCTTCTTGGCGATGAGGAAGAGGAAATCGATATTGAAAACATTGATTTATCTATCCCCGAGGGTGTCAGTATTGAGGACCCGGTCAGAATGTATCTGAAGGAAATCGGAAAGGTACAGCTTCTGAATGCGGAAGAGGAAATTGATTTAGCAAAGGTAATTGAGGAGGGCGCCGATTATAAGCAGAGGTGCCATGAACTCGAGAAGAAGCTTCGCAAGCCTGAAAGTGAAGAGGTAAAGCAGCAGCTTACGGAGGAGCTTGCAGCACTCCGTGCAGAGGGCGGCAGCAGGATTGAGGAAGGTGAGGCTGCAAAGAAGCGTCTGGCAGAGGCAAATCTCCGTCTTGTTGTTTCGATTGCAAAGAGATATGTAGGAAGGGGAATGCAGTTCCTTGACCTTATTCAGGAAGGAAATCTCGGACTTATCAAGGCTGTTGAAAAATTTGATTACAGCAAGGGCTATAAGTTCAGTACATATGCAACCTGGTGGATACGTCAGGCTATTACAAGAGCCATTGCAGACCAGGCACGTACAATCAGAATCCCTGTTCATATGGTAGAGACCATTAACAGGCTGATGCGTACACAGAGGACATTGCTTCAGGAGCTTGGGCGTGAACCAACCCAGGAGGAAATTGCCAAGGAAATGAGAATGCCTGTTGAAAGGGTTGCAGAAATTCAGAAAATCAGCCAGGAGCCTGTTTCGCTTGAGACTCCTATCGGCGAGGAGGAGGACAGCCATCTTGGCGATTTCATCCAGGATGATAATGTTCCCATGCCTGCCGATGCAGCGGCATATACGCTTCTGAAGGAGCAGCTGCTTGAGGTACTCGGTACGCTTACCGACCGTGAACAGAAGGTTTTAAGACTGCGCTTCGGTCTTGATGACGGACGTGCGAGAACACTTGAGGAGGTTGGCAAGGAATTCAATGTTACGCGTGAACGTATCAGACAGATTGAGGCAAAGGCTTTAAGAAAGCTCAGACATCCGTCAAGAAGCAGAAAGTTAAAGGATTTCCTTGAATGATTGCCGGAAGGATAACGCATAGGGATTTTATAAAGCTTTCGGACAGGCTTATGATGTCTGCAAAAATGGTAACAGAGGGCAGTGTTGTTGCTGATATAGGCTGTGACCATGCACATACGGACATCTGGCTTGTGAAGGAAGGCATTGCTAAACGAACAATTGCTATGGACGTGGGAGAGGGACCCCTCTCCCACGCTTCCGAAAATATCAGGCTATATGGTCTGGAGGCAATGATTGAGACAAGACTTTCATACGGTCTTGACGGGCTGAAGCCGGGGGAGGCTGACAGCGTGGTCATTGCAGGCATGGGTGGAACTCTTACCACCTGTATACTTAATAAAGGGAAAAGTGTACTGAATACCGTAAAGGAGCTGATTCTTCAGCCGCAGTCCGATATCTGGATGGTCCGCAGGTTCCTGCGTGAGCATGGCTTTATTATTACTGATGAGGAAATGTGTCTGGAGGACGGTAAATTTTATAATTCCATGCGAGCGGTTTTGGACAATCGGGCGGACGGGGATATTAATACTGTTCGGCCTTCGGGAAAGTCTTTGGGCGAATCACAGAAAGACGGCATACAGCTTTGGACGCAGGATTTTGTCTGCCGTGATATGGATTTATCGGAAGATAATGAGCTTTTGGTATATGATATGTTCGGAGAGCTTCTCATCAGCAGAAGAAATCCGGTATTATCAGAGCTTTTGGAAAATCTGATAAATAAAAATAACCGTGTTTTGGAGGGAATCCGTTCAATGGGGGGCGGTTCTTCGGAAAATAAACGCCGTTATTTTGAGAAGGAAAAGGTTTTACTGGAGCTGGCGCTTCAAAAAATAAAATAAAGGAGATAGTGTATGGGGAACTGCAAGGTAAACATTAACGGAATGAAACTTGAGTATGAGGAAGATACCACCTATGGTGACATTGCGAAGGAATTTGCCGACAGATATGACGGTGATATTATTCTTGCCTACTGTAACGGTCAGCTGAGGGAGCTTCAGAAGCAGATTGAGGATAAGTGCAATATCGATTTTGTCACCACGAAGAGTACCATAGGCATGGATACATATGTCAGGGGCTTGATTCTCCTGATGATGAAGAGCTTTTATGATATTCTGGATAAGGATAAAATCCGTAAAATCAGTGTGGAGATTTCTATCGGCAGGGCGCTTTACTGCGATTTTGATGCCGACTATGAGCTTGACCGGAAGCTGATTGACAAGGTTAAGGCTTCCATGTGCAGGCTTGTTGAGGAGGACCTTCCGATAAAGAAGAGGACTATCAAGACCCGTAAGGCTATTGAACTTTTCCATAAGTACAGAATGTTTGACAAGGAGAAGCTTTTTAAATACCGTCGTGTTTCAAATACGAATGTTTATGAGCTGGCAGGCTTTGTTGATTACTTCTACGGCTATATGCCTGCTTCAACCGGCATTTTAAAGGCATTTGACCTTCAGCTTTATAAGGATGGTTTCCTTTTACTGCTTCCGGAAGTTGAGAATCCGGATGTTGTAGCTAAATTTGTTGACAGCCCGCTTCTTTTTGATACACAGAATGAGAGCAACAAGTGGTGTGCTGAGCTTGGACTGGACTGCGTTGGTGCTCTTAATGAGCAGATATGTAAAGGCAATGTCGGAGATATGATCCTTGTTCAGGAAGCACTGATGGAGAAGAAAATCGGTGATATTGCCGAAAAGATTAAGGAACGCAAGGGCGTTAAGTTTATTATGATAGCAGGTCCTTCGTCATCAGGAAAGACCTCCTTCTCACACAGGCTTTCAATTCAGCTGCGTACTCTCGGCTTTACGCCTCATCCGATAGCACTTGACAATTATTTCAAAAACCGTGAGGATACACCTTTGGATGAAAACGGCAATTATAATTTTGAATGTCTGGGTGCGATTGATGTTGAAGGCTTCAACAGAGATATGTCTGCACTTCTTAAGGGAGAGACGGTTGAAATGCCTACCTTTAATTTCAAGGTTGGAAAGCGTGAATATAAGGGTAATACCCTGAAGCTTAATGAGGATGATGTACTTGTTATAGAGGGTATTCATGGTCTGAATGACCAGCTTTCATATTCCCTTCCGAAGGAAAGTAAATTCAAGATTTATATCAGTGCGCTTACACAGATTAATATTGATGAGCATAACAGAATTCCTACCACGATGGGGCGCCTTATCAGGCGTATGGTACGCGATGCCAGAACACGCGGTACCTCTGCACAGGGCACGATTGCAATGTGGCCGTCTGTAAGAAGAGGCGAGGAGGAGAACATTTTCCCGTTCCAGGAGGAAGCAGACTGTATGTTCAACTCGGCTATGGTATATGAACTGGCTGTATTAAAGCAGTATGCTGAGCCGTTGCTTTTCAGTATTCCCGAAAGCGCACCGGAGTATCAGGAGGCAAAGAAGCTTCTGAAATTCCTTGAGTATTTCCTTGGAATTTCAAGTGAGGAAATACCTCACAATTCAATCGTCAGGGAATTTGTCGGCGGAAGTGTATTCCCGGTTTAAAATCCGCTTCTACTGCAATTTGCGGTTTGGGAATATAGCTGTTAACAGGCTGCAGGTAATGCAGTGTATAAGATATAATATGAGCAGCACGGATGGTCGCGGCCGAAAGGCTGAGGAAAGTCCGGGCTTCGTAGGGCAGGGTGCCGGATAACGTCCGGCGGAGGTGACTCCCGGGAAAGTGCAACAGAAAATAAACCGCCGTCTTCGGACGGTAAGGGTGGAATGGCGGTGTAAGAGACCACCGGCTCAGTGGTAACACTGTGTGCTGTGTAAACCCCACTCGAAGCAAGACCAAACAGAGGACGATACGGCGGCCCGCCGTGTCTTCGGGTAGGTTGCGTTCAGGTATGGAAACGTGCCTGAGGAGCTGTCCGGTAACGGGCAGTCAAGATAGATGATCATCGATTACATAACCCGGCTTATAGTGTTGCTCATTTTTTTGAAGAATTTGAAGGAGAATTTTCAGAAATGGATTCTCCTTCAGTTTTTATAAAAGGAGAAGGTTTGAGTATGCAGGGAGTATATCCGGCTAAAAAGAAGGACGGAACGGAATATTACCGTTCATCAATTACATATAAAAACCGGCATATCAGTCTTGGCAGCTTTGCTACAGGACCGGAGGCAGAGTCGGCATATCATCTTGCAGACAGTATATTGAACGGAGAGGATGGGGTTGAACCCGAGGACTATGAAAAAAACGGTCAGGACATTTCATTTGAAAAATGGATAATGCTTCTTAATCTGAAAAAAACCGGAATTTACTGCAGGAATCCGATTTATATGTATGGTAAATTCTTTTTATATTATATTAACAGGGAGACGGGACTGAAATTTGATGTTGAGGATCTGTTTTTTTTCAGAAACCATAAGATACAGTCGAGGGGAGGACATCTTTTTTACAGTGATTACGGAATGCAGTGCAGCCTCCTGAACCGGTATGGCGTAAGAGGGTTTGCTGTAAAAAACCGCGATTACTATTTTAAAAATGGTGATGAAAATGATTTCACATATGGAAATATTGTGGTTGTAAACCGTTATAACGGTGTAAGACATGAGGAATATCGCGGAAAAGACGTATACACCGTAAAGCTTCATATGAAGGGTGATGTTACCGTCGGACACTATGAAACAGAAACGGAGGCTGCTATAGCATATAATAAGGCTGCTGACAGCATCGAAGAAAAAATACGTTCAAAGGTAAATGATGATTGTATAAATAGTATGCATAGGCAAGGTAAAACACAAGATGTTGCATACGACAATGGTAGAATAAATAAAATGGTGACTAATGACACGGCTAACATTGATGAATACAGCGTTTTGACCGAAAATGAACCTCAGTATAAAAAATGGCGCAGAAACTATGTTGAAAACATTACAAATGCAGAATATATCAGCATTTATATGAAAATCAGGTTTGAAAAGAGTTTTAGAAGATATTTGAAGGAATTGTAACAAATTCGTAATAAAAGGTTGCATAAACCGAAAAAAAGGTGTATACTAACCCTACCATTTTGAAATACGCAATATGAAGCATTTATGTTTTAGGATTGCAGGATTGATAGGATTGGTGTATATGCTGAATAGGATAAAAGAAAAATGTATGAGGCTTGTCAGAAGGACAGCCTGCAATACTGCAAAGCTGGTTGCTGTTGTCATGGCTGCTGTAGTGATTGTTGCCTGCACTATGACGATTGCAAGACAGAATATTTCCGACGCAGAGGCGTCAACTGAATCTGAGGACTATGGCATTTTTGAGGCCGCAGATGCCTGGAGCGAATTCCAGGATTCGGATGGCTATAAGGAAATCGGCTTTAGGAATCCGGAAGAGATTTATTTTGCAGAGAATAATTCTGAAGAGATTTATCCTGAATTGGTTTCTGTATTATCTTCAAAAATCGGACAGGAGTGTTCAGACGATAAATGTGCGGAGGCTGCCGAACTTTTAAACGGAGTAAAAAATCTTATAGCTGAAAATGTGAAAGAAACAAAAAATGACTATGCGTTATCCGATGACGGACTGGTTCTTTTCTCAGAGGAAAAGATCGGTATGGTCGGACTCGATGAGGAAGCTGTAGAAATTTATGCGGCCGACCGTGTAGCTCTTTCTACTGATGAAGTAGAAAGCTGCCGTGAATGGATTTCGGAAATTTCTTACCGGGATATTGATTCGACAGCATTAGAATGTGATGAATGCTTGAATTGCGATGAACTGGCTGCTTCAATGGAGCAGATGACTTCAGAAACCTTAAGTGCTGTTTCGGAGGATGTTGAAAAGGAAAAAGCAGAAAAGGCCGAGAAGGAAAAAGCTGCCAAGGAAGAACAAAAGATTACTACAGGTTTAAAACGGAATAAAAAATCAGATAAGGAATATACTACCTCGGAGGAGCTTGTATACAAATATAATAAGAAGAATGTGAAAGAAATCACCGATGAGGAGTACGAGGTTCTCTGCAGGATAGTTGAGGCTGAAGCAGGAGACCAGGATGTATATGGAAGGATTCTGGTTGCAAATGTTATTATGAACCGTGTCAGGTACAAGAAGGAATTTGCAAATGATATTATCGGGGTTGTATTTGAGACAAATCAGTTTGCGCCTACGAGAGACGGTTCGTATTATAGGGTAACGGTAAGTGATACAACTATGGAGGCTGTTGACAGATGCCTTCAGGGCGAGGATTATTCACAGGGTGCGTTGTATTTCTTTATGAGGTCGGCGACATCCAAGTCCAAGGCTTCATGGTTTGATACCTTAAATTACCTGTTTAAATACGGATGCCATGAGTTCTTTAAATAAGAAGCCGGATGAATGGCTGATAGCAATATTAAAATGAAATTTATCCTGTCCGCGGTCGTGATGGTTCGGCTACGGACTTTTTCTTTATAGCGGATATGTTATTTACATTAATTAAATATCATTCTTGCATTTTGTATTACCACATGTTAAGATAAGTATCGTTGTCATTCCTGCATAAAAGGAAATATATTGTTAATAAAGAAACATTAAATATAAAGCCTGGAGGATATTATGAAGATTACATATCACAGCACGAGAAACAAAGCTATTACGGCAACTGCATCCGAAGCAATATTAAAGGGAATTGCTCCTGATGGCGGACTTTATGTTCCTGACAGTATTCCGAAACTGAAGTGCAGCTTTGAGGCACTGGCAAGAATGGACTATGCTCATGTGGCTTATGAGGTTATGAAGCTGTTCTTTACGGATTTTACAGAGGAAGAGCTTATGGCCTGCATTAAGGGTGCATATACTACGGAAAAATTCGATACGGAAGACATTACGACACTTGTAGATGCAGATGGAGCCTACTATCTTGAACTTTTCCACGGCAGTACGATTGCCTTTAAGGATATGGCTCTTTCTATTCTTCCTTACCTTATGACTACCTCGGCAAAGAAGTGCGGAGCAAAGGAAGAAATAGTTATTCTGACTGCAACCTCAGGCGATACCGGAAAGGCAGCACTTGCAGGCTTTGCAGATGTACCCGGAACAAGTATTGTTGTATTTTATCCCAAGGATGGTGTCAGCCGTGTCCAGGAAAAGCAGATGGTAACCCAGCGCGGTGCAAACACACATGTAATAGGCATAAAGGGAAATTTCGATGATGCGCAGTCCGCAGTTAAGGCAATATTTACCGATCCTGCGCTTGCAGAAAGAATGAACGCTGCCGGATATCGTTTCTCATCCGCTAATTCAATCAACATCGGACGTCTTATTCCCCAGGTTGCATATTATGTTTATGCATATTCGAGACTTTGCCCCAAGAAGATAAATTTTGTCGTTCCAACAGGCAATTTTGGTAATATCCTGGCAGCTTACTACGCTTGTGGAATGGGAGTACCGGTGAATAAACTCATTTGTGCCTCAAACAGGAACAGGGTTCTTTTTGATTTCTTTGAAACAGGTGTTTATGATAAAAACAGGGAATTTTTTCTTACTCCTTCACCCAGTATGGATATACTTATTTCAAGCAATCTTGAACGCCTTGTTGCCGAGGTTGCAGGAGATAAGACAGCGGAGCTTATGCAGAAGCTTAAAACTGAAGGAAGATATGAAATAGATGCTGATATGAAGGCTAAGCTTGATATGTTTGTCGGCGGATATGCAGAGGATGCTGAAATGGCACAGGCAATCTCGGATTTATATAAGAAGGAAGGCTATATTATAGACACACATACAGCTGTTGCAGCAGCCGTATATAATAAGTACAGAAAGGAAACAGGAGATGATACCTGCACTGTTATCGCATCTACGGCCAGTCCTTATAAATTTACCCGTGCGGTTCTGAATTCAATCAATCCCAAGTATGACAGCAGGGAGGATTTTGAACTGTTTGAGGATTTAAAGAAGCTTTCCGGAGTAAATATTCCAAAGGCGATTGAGGATATTATCAGTGCGCCGGTACTTCACAATACGGTTTGCGAGAAGGACGGCCTTGAGGCAGAGGTTGAGAAGATTTACCTGAAATAATCGGATAAAACATAAAGAAGAATCTGAAAAGGTTCTTCTTTTTTTGTGTATATAGGGAAGAGGATTTTTAAGGGGAGAGGGACGGCGGATGGGAAATGTCACAAAAATGTCACAAATTTGTGATGATTGTGACAAAACTTCGTGTAATAATGACACCAGTCAAAGCCCTGCGGGAAAAGGGGAGGGTACCTGTACAGCGTCACATCCTTGTCGTGTCAGGTAGCTTCAAAAGCTCTCAGGATATATTTTTGACAAAAATACTTCCAATACGGAAAAAAATACTTGAACTCTATTTGAGTAACTGTTATAATCAAACCGTTATTGGATTGATTTGCTATGTGTAAGTATGCAACATATAGCGCATCACAAACCATCATATTTTTAAGGAGGACACAAAACCATGAAGAAATTCTTCAAGGCTCTCGCTGTAGTCCTTGCTCTTACTCTTGTTATCGGCACAATTCCTGCATCAGCAGCAGTTGAGCTTTCACTCAAGAAGACAAGCAAGATTCTCTACATCGGCGGAGCAAAGGGAACAAAGGCTGACGGAACAGCTTGCAAGAGCAAATCAGCCGCTTTACTTTCAAAGCTCGTTAAGAACTTTGACAGCAAGACAATGACAATCAAGGTTGCTACAGAGGATGCAGCAATCGCAAAGGCTAGCAAGAAGTCTAGCAAGGTTTCAGCAGTAGCAATTGGAACAACAAAGGCTACTATCTCAGTTTTCGATAGCGATGACATCAAGCTTTTCGAGCAGTCAATCGATATCCAGGTTAAGAAGAACGCAGAGAGCGTAGCAGTTAATGCAGACGCTATCTTAAGCGGCAAGGTTGGCGTTAACACACCTTACACAGTAGTTCTTCCTCGTAAGGCTGACGGCAAGTTCGTTGATACAGATGCAAGAGCTCTTACAGCTAACAGCGACAGCGTTGTTATCACAAAGAAGGCTCCTACAACATTCGAAGTTACCTTCACAAAGGCCGGCGATTTCGAGCTTACAGCTTACGCTTACCAGAGCAAGAAGTTCCCTGCAGCAACAGCAACAGCTGATGTTATCAAGGTTTCTGCAGCTCTTAACCCCGTAGCTACAAAGCAGGCAAGCCTTAACTCAGCATATGTTGAGTTCGATTGCAACGTAGAGGGTGTTGTTTCAGTAACAAACTTCCGTGCTTACACAAAGACAATCGACGGCAAGGAAGTATTCTTCTCAAACGTTGAGTCAGTATCAGCAAAGGATGAGACAGCAGAAGTTAAGTTCTTCACACAGTTCCTTCCTGATCATGAGTACTTTGTATCATACAACGGCGTTGAGGTTGGTAGCTTCAAGGCTATCACAGTTACAAAGGATTCTGTAGTTGATGTTGAGACAGCTGATATCACAATTATTTGTAAAGAAGTTACTGAAGCAAACAGCGCAGTAAAGCTTCTTGATGCTTCAGGTATCGATATCAAGGACGCTGTTGTTGACGGCGCTACACTTTTCTCAAAGGCTACATTCAAGTTTACAGATGCTGACGGTTCACAGGCATTCGTAGACGGCAACAAGCTTTTCATCGCGGAAGCTGGCAAGACATATACTTGCGAAGTTACCTACAAGGATTTCAAGAAGACATTCAAGGTTACATCAGTAGCTAAGGATACTTGGGAGTTTGCAGGTTTCGATTATGAGAAGTCAGGTGTTTACTCATTAGCAGCTGGCGATGTTACAGCAGAAGGCAACACAGACAAGAAGGTTACTCTTACAATGACTTCAGTTGGTACATACGCTGAGGAGCTTCAGATTGTAGCTATCTACAAGAAGGGTGCTGAGGAAAAGAGAAAGAGCATCAAGGATACAGGCTTCAAGGCTGTTTCAGGCGATGAGAAGATCGTCATGGTAGGCAACAAGGTAGCTGGTGATTTCGCTTACTATCTTAGCCCCAACAATGAGGGTGTTGCAAACATCATCATTTACGAAGTACTTTGGGATGGAACAGAAAAGGCTATCGGCTACATTCCTGTAGAAGTTAAGCCCGCAAGAAAGGCTGATTCAGTTGATGTTGAGCTTTCAAACAACAAGTTCAACATGGGCTATGCAGCAGATTCAATCAATGCTAAGTTTGTAGTTAAGGATCAGTACGGCGATCTCTTCGGCGAGCAGATTTATACATCTGTAGAGCAGAAGACCGGTGCTGATGTTGTTGCAGCTACTGTTACAACAGCCGGCGCTATCAGCTTCGCATTCGTTGACGCTTCTAAGTTACCTGCAGATCAGGATAAGTCAGTAGACGTTACACTTGAATTCACATTCGTAAACAACCTTAAGAAAGCAGTTGCTATCAAGGTTGGTAACGAGACATTTGCTACAAGCTACAAGTTAGCAGTTTCTGAGAAGGAACTTGATACAGCTCTTACAGCTGATACAACTTCTGTAAAGACAGCTGTTGTTTCTACAACAGGTGTTACAAAGAATGGTTACAACTTCGCTGGTGCAGCAGTTCTTGACTATGCTGATGCAGCTCCTATGTCAAAGCTTAGAACAACTACAGAAACAGGTGTTAAGTATGCTTATACAGTATCACTTAACGGTGCTGTTATTAAGGATGCTGACAATGTAAACATTGATGGCGCAACAGATGCTATCGCAGCTGTTGTTAACAACGGTGGCAAGGCTAGCAAGTTAGCAGCTGGTACATATACTGTTACACTTTATGCGATTGATGATACATTCGATGCTAATGATGCTCGTAAGCCTATCACACTTGTAAAGGTTCTTGATACTGCAACCATTACAGTTAAGGATAGCCAGAAGCAGCTTGAGTGGACAAAGGACATCGAGGCTGTTGACGGTGAGGCTAAGATTAAGGATGCTTTCACAATCAAGTTCAACAATGTTGATGTTAAGGCTGCTACAGTTCTTACATACAACAAGAACATGGATACAAAGAGAGCATACGTTGCTACAGCTAAGTACACAATCAACAATGCAACATTTGGTGATTTCGATATCACAGCTAACATTGGTGTTCTTATCGACCTTGCTAAGCTCGTAGACCTTAAGTAATTTGTAATTAAATACGGATTATAAAGGAAGTAGGGGCACGCAGTAATGCGTGCCCTTATTTTTTCATGGTAAAGGAGAGTGTGATTTGTGTGCTCTCCTTTTTTGATTTTTAGATAATTAGTTTGAATCACCGGTGATTCAATAGCCAGAAATATATTTTAA
>JAZQNG010000124.1:0-6971 GCA_045627205.1 Lachnospiraceae bacterium | reverse complement strand
CACGTGGAACAAAAAAGACTCCCGATAAGTATCGAGAGCCTTCTGCAATCCCTTGCGGGAGTCTGTTTTGTTCCAAACGATTATCTCTTTGAGAACTGAGGTGCACGACGAGCTGCCTTCAAGCCGTACTTCTTTCTTTCCTTCATACGAGGATCACGTGTTAAGAAGCCTGCCTTCTTGAGAGCGGGACGGAACTCCTCTGAATCAACCTTAAGTAATGCTCTTGAAATACCATGACGGATAGCACCGGCCTGACCTGTAAATCCACCACCATGAACATTTACTAAAACATCAAACTTATCTGTATTGTTTGTAAGTGCAAGAGGCTGACGAACAACAACCTTGAGTGTCTCAAGACCGAAATACTCATCAATATCTCTCTTGTTGATAGTAATCTTTCCTGTACCGGGCATTAAATAAACTCTGGCGATACTGCTCTTTCTTCTACCTGTACCATAAAATCTTGATGTATCTTTAGCCATTTTAATATTCTCCTTTCACCAGATTAGTTAAGCTTTGTGTCAATAACAAGTACTTCGGGCTTCTGAGCCTGCTGCTCATGCTCGGGACCTGCATAAACATGAAGCTTCTTGATCATCTCACGTCCAAGTGCTGCCTTAGGTAACATACCCTTAACTGCAAGTGTGATAACATCCTCAGGTTTCTTAGCAAGCATCTCACGAAGTGTGGTCTCTCTTAATCCACCCGGATAATCTGAGTGATTGTAATAAATCTTCTGATCAAGCTTCTTGCCTGTTACTTTAATCTTAGCTGCATTAACAACGAATACGTTATCACCTGTATCTAAGAAAGGAGTATAGGTAGGCTTATTCTTTCCTCTTAAAACCATAGCGATCTGTGCACAAAGACGACCTAATGTCTGACCTTCTGCATCAACAACATACCACTTTCTTTCAATGGTACCTGCACTAGCCATATAGCTCTTTGTTGTGTCCATTTTTATTCCTCCTGTTTTCTTTTCGATTGCAATCCGTAGTATAATTTTTTTTTTGATATTTGTCAACAAATTATTTAATATTTTTTATCAAAAATACAAAAAATTTAATTTCTGTACCGTTTTCATCATTTTGAAAATGATTTTTTCTCTGTGATATTCAATTTAATATATCATGTCCGTGCTTCGTCCGGATATTTTTTATCATTTTTCTTTGAATTGTTTTAATCATACTCAATTCCAACCAGAGTCAAACCTTCTGACGGTGCCTTAGGTCCGGCAAGACCGCGGTCACAGCCGTCAATTATCTCCTTCACATGTTCAGGCGGATAAAAATGATAGCCCACCTTGCATAGTGTTCCCGCGATAATGCGCACCATATTATATAAAAAGCCGTTCCCCGAAATACGGATAATGATATCATGTGCCTGATAAGTCCTATAGTCCTGATGGTGTGCCTGACCACCATCCATTTCACAATTGTCCGTAATTATCTCCAACGAATAGACGGTCCTGACCGTAGTTTTGACCTGAGCATGAGCTGAACAGAAGCTTGCAAAATCATGTTCTCCGACTATATACTGTGCAGCCATGCGCATTGCTTCAACATCCAACGGCATATAAACAAAATATGAATAACGCCTCTTTAAAGGATCCGGATGTATATCGTTGTATATCCGGTATTCATATGTTTTCGTACATTTTGCATAGCGTGGATGGAAATCTGCAGGCACCTCATAGCTTTCCCGGCAGACAATGTCCGATGGAAGTCGCTGGTTTAATGCAAAGCATATTTTTTCAGCAGGAATACGGGTTTCTGTATCAAAAACAGCAACATTCCCCTTGGCATGCACGCCGGAATCCGTTCGGCTGGCACCCGCAATCACAATCTCCTCCTTAAGAAGCGCAGAAAGCTCCCTGTTGATAATTTCCTCGATTGCGGTACCATTCGGCTGAACCTGCCAGCCAACATAGTTTGTACCATCATATGCTATTTTCAGAAGAATTCTTTTCATTTTAATCCTCATGGCGCGAGTAGTATTACGAGTGGCTAATGGATACAATTTGAGGAGCTCGCGACTTAAATTGCTGTGTGAAAAATTTGCGTATATGATTTTTCACACTAAACCTCATGCTTATTTAGCAAACATTCAAATCAGAAAATCCACCTTTAATGATTAAGTACTATCCAATGTAATTATAAACAACATGTATAATACAGCCTTCGGTCTGACGGTTGCTTACGGAATAAATGCAGCTCCCGTCACAAATGCAGCCAGAACAATATAGGCAGCAAAATCTCTTGCCGAATATTTAAGCGGCTTCATTTTTGTTCTTCCCTTACCGCCATGATAACATCTTGCCTCCATAGCCTCTGCCAGGTCGCCGGCACGTCTGAAGGAGGACACGAACAACGGGACAAGAATCGGAACAAGCGCCTTGGCACGCTTAAATATGTTTCCGGATTCAAAATCTGCACCTCTTGCCTGCTGGGCCTTCATTATTTTATCTGTTTCTTCCAGAAGAATCGGAATAAAACGAAGTGCTATGGAAATCATCATTGCAAGCTCGTGTACAGGTACCCTGAAAATCTTCAACGGAGCAAATACATGCTCCATTGCATCCGTAAGCTTGTTTGGGGTAGTTGTATATGTCATTAAAGAGGAACCCAGCACCAGACACACAAGCCTCAGCCCCATAAAGCCTGCCGAACGTATTCCTTCCTTTGTTACGGTAATTATCCACCAGCTGCCGATAACCTCTCCGGGCGTCAAAAGAAGGTTAAAAATCATCATAAAAATCAAAAGGAATAAAATAGGCTTCAGTCCCTTCAATACAAATTTAAAGGGAAGTTTTGCCACAACAATACAGGCAATGATGAACCCGCCGCAGAGTGTAAAGCCCCAAAAAGAGTCAAACAAAAATAACGATACAATAAATGCTATTGTACCGAGAAATTTGACTCGCGGATCCAATCTGTGGATAACGGAATCAACAGGATAATATTGTCCTATTGTAATGTCTCTTATCATATCCTCAATGCCTTATATATACTTTCTGTAGCTTCTTCAATATTTAATGCTGAAGTGTCAACGTCAAAGCCGGCCTTCTTCAGCTTTCTGCATAATGCAGTACATTCCGGTATTTCCAGACCGATTCTGCGCAATTCCTCCTCATGCAGGAATACCTCACGCGGAGCATCGTCCATCATTACCCTTCCGTCATTCATTACAATGATTCTCTCAACATACTCCGCGACATCCTCCATGCTATGCGAGACAAGGATAATGGTAATTTTCTTTGTTTCATGTATGTTTTTCAAAAGACCTAATATTTCTGTACGTCCCGCAGGATCAAGTCCCGCTGTCGGCTCGTCAAGAATCAGTATTTCAGGTCTGCAGGCAAGCACTCCGGCTATAGCCACACGACGTTTCTGTCCTCCTGACAATTCAAAGGGTGAGGCATCAAGAAGATCCTCGCCTATTCCAACAGCCTTCAGGGCCGAATAGGCAGCCATCTCGGCATCGAGCTTTGAAAGCCCCATATTATTCGGTCCAAACAGAACATCCTTTATTACCGTTGTTTCAAAAAGCTGATGTTCAGGATACTGGAAAACAAGCCCTACCTTGCGTCGGAGCTCACGCATATTAAAATCCTTCTCATAAATATCCGAACCGTTATAATAAATGCTTCCCTCTGTGGCCTTTACCAGTCCGTTCATATGCTGAATCAATGTGGATTTTCCGGAGCCGGTATGCCCGATAAGGCCGATGAATTCACCATCCGGAATGACAAGGCTGATATCATCAAGTGCAACTGACTGAAACGCAGTATCCTTGGCATATATATATTTAATATGATCAAGTATAAGTGACATACCTTACTCCTTTCCGTATGATGATTTAACCTGAAGGTGCTCCACCCGCAGTTCATATATTTAACATTTCACACATTGATTAAGCTTCTATTATCCGAAAATTCAGACATTGCCACTGTTTAAGCGGTTTTTAGTCAACACCTGAACAAGTTCGTCATTATCAAGTATGCATTCAGGAAGCCTTATACCCCGTTTTCTGAGCCTATAGGCTATTTCAGTGGCCTGGGGCACATCGAGCTTATATTCCTTCAATTTATCTACCTGTGCAAATATCTGACGCGGCGTACCCTGCATTTTTACAACACCGTCATGCATCACGAAAATTTTATCTGCACCTATTGTCTCCTGCATATAATGTGTAATAAGTATAACCGTGATGCCCTCTTTTTTATTTAGCTCACGTACCGTTTCGATTACCTCACGCCTGCCTATCGGATCAAGCATGGCGGTAGGTTCATCAAGTACAATACATTCAGGCTTCATGGCAAGTATGCCCGCAATGGCAACACGCTGCTTCTGGCCACCGGACAGATTATTAGGCGATTTCTCCTTATATGCGGTCATTCCGACCTTTTCAAGTGCATTCGTCACCCGCACCCAGATATCCTCTGTCGGTACACCCATATTTTCCGGACCAAAGGCAACATCCTCCTCAATTACGCCTGCAATTATCTGATTATCAGGGTTTTGGAAAACCATCCCTGCCTTCTGACGTATCTTCAGAAGCTTGTCCTCATCACGTGTATCCATACCGCCTACAAAGACAGTACCCTCGGTAGGCTCAAGCAGCGCATTTATATGCTTGGCCAACGTTGACTTTCCGGACCCGTTTGAGCCGAGAATCACAATAAAATCACCCTTTTTCAAATCAAGGCTGACTTCATCCAGCGCTTTGTTGATGCTTTCAACATTTCCCTCTTCATCACGCCGTATATATTCAAATGTGACCTCATTAAATTTTACCATAAATTTAAAAACCTCTATGCTAAGAGCTAAGCGATAAATTAAGCAAATATGCTAAAAATATGCTACAACATACCAAGATAGTATCCTAACAATTGTAAGGAGTTTTGTCAAGAAAAAAAACCGCCATACAGCAGTATGGCGGTTCAAGATTATATGTCATTTAAAAATTAAACTAACTCAATGATAACTTCCATTGCAGCATCGCCCTTACGGGGACCGATCTTGATGATACGTGTATATCCACCGTTGCGGTTAGCATACTTAGGAGCGATATCTGTGAAAAGCTTCTCAGCCATATCAATCTTCTTTGTTCCCTTCTTCTTGCCAGCAGCCTCAGCGGGAACCTCTGTTATATCATAAAGGAATGCCTTCATCTGACGTCTTGCAGCAAGTCTTGAGGGCTTATCCTTCTTAATATCCTTCGGAACTGTCTCAAAAACAGGAACTTTCTTTCCATCAACAACTTCCTTAACTCTACCATTTACATCCTTCTTGATAACCTTGGACTGAACAGTAACAGTATCAAAATTATCTTTTTCCTTAACAGCTAAAGCTATAAAGCTTTCTGCTATCTTACGGATTTCCTTAGCCTTTGTCTCAGTTGTTACAATCTTGCCATGATAAAGAAGATTGGTAACCTGATTTCTTAAAAGAGCTTTTCTCTGTGAAGCAGTTCTTCCAAGTTTTCTATAACCGGCCATTTCTATTACCTCCTGTTATTATATCAAAATCTAAGTAATTATTTATTCTTCACTTTCTTTAAGTGATACCCCGAGTTCCTTGAGCTTAGCAAGAACCTCATCAAGTGACTTACGACCAAGGTTACGAACCTTCATCATTTCATCAGCTGTCTTATTAACAAGCTCGCCAACAGTGTTCATGCCTGCACGCTTTAAGCAGTTATATGAACGAACTGAAAGCTCTAATTCATCAATACTGATATTGATTGAATCAGGTGCTGTTCCTTCAACCTTCTTATCCTCGATGATAACAGCTTCCTTACCCTTATCTGAAATATCGATAAAGGTCTTAAGGTGCTCACTGAGTACCTTTGCTGCAAGGCTTACAGCCTCATCGGGAGCGATTGTGCCCTTTGTCCAAACATCAAGTGTAAGCTTATCAAAATCGGTAACCTGTCCGACACGGGTATTCTCAACGCTCATATTTACACGCTCAACGGGTGTGTAAATTGAATCGATTGCGATAACTCCGATAGGAAGATCATCTGACTTGTTCTTATCTGCGCTGATGTAGCCTCTACCACAGGTAATGGTCATTTCAATCTCAAGTCTGGAGTCTGCACCGCCGTTTAATGTAGCGATAACAAGCTCGGGATTTAATATTTCAATGTCTGAATCTGTATGAATATCGCCTGCTGTAACAACTCCTTCGCCTTCAAAATCAATGTAGGCTTTCTTGGGTTCATTTGTGCTGCTGTTGTTCTTAATAGCAAGGCTCTTGATGTTCATGATAATCTCAGTAACATCTTCCTTTACACCGGGAATTCCGCAAAACTCATGAACTACACCGGGAATCTTGATGCTGCTTACTGCAGCTCCGGGAAGTGAAGAAAGCATAATTCTTCTTAATGAATTACCGAGGGTAATACCATAACCTCTCTCCAGCGGTTCAACAACAAAGCGACCATATTTCTTGTCCTCAGATATCTCTGCAACTTCAAGTGATGGCGTTTCAAAACCGAACATTTACTTGAACCCTCCTTTGTTAATCTATTATTTGGAGTATAACTCGACGATAAGCACTTCATTTACAGGAACATCAATCTGATCTCTTGTAGGAGCTTCCTTAACGGTTCCCGTAAGATTCTCATGATCAGCCTCAAGCCATGCGGGAACTGTTCTTCCGCCTGCTACTTCGAGGATGTCCTTAAATCTCTGACCAGCCTTATTCTTAGCCTTGTCAGATACAGAGATAACATCTCCGGCCTTAACTGTGTATGAAGGAATATTAACAACCTTTCCGTTTACAAGAATGCACTTATGATCAACGATCTGTCTTGCTTCTTTTCTTGTTCTTGCATATCCAAGACGGAAAACTACATTGTCAAGTCTGAGTTCAAGAAGAGTCATGAGGTTTTCACCGGCTGTGCCGTTTCTCATTTTCTCAGCCTTAGCAAACATATTTCTGAAGGGCTTTTCAAGAACACCATAT
>JAZQNG010000123.1:0-5488 GCA_045627205.1 Lachnospiraceae bacterium | reverse complement strand
ACTTCGAAAAGGACAAGGCACTGGAACGCCGTTTCCAGAGCGTGATGGTCGATGAACCTGGTGAGTTAGAAGCTATCTCTATCCTTCGTGGATTGAAGGAAAGTTATGAGAACCACCATAAGGTCCGCATACAGGATGATGCTTGTATTGCAGCTGTACGACTTTCGGAGCGTTACATATCAGAACGTTTCCTGCCAGACAAGGCTATCGACCTGATGGATGAGGCTTCGTCCAAGGTTAGGCTTGGCGTTTATGTGGATGCACCCGAAAAGAGAAGGCTTGAGGAAAAGCTTTTAAAGCTTGCCGAGGAAAAGGAAGAGGCAATAAAGAATGAGAAATATGAGGAAGCCGGGGCCATAAAGAAGAAGCAGACCAGAATCCGTCATGAGCTTGAAAAAATAGAGGCTGAAAAGGAAAAGGAACGCGCAGAAAAGAAGCTTTTTGTAACGGAGAATGAAATTGCCGAGGTTATTTCAGGATGGACAAAGATTCCCGTAAAGAAGCTTGAGGAGGAGGAGAGCGAACGGCTCAGGAAGCTCGAGGATATTCTCCATAAGCGTGTTGTCGGGCAGCAGGAGGCTGTTCTGGCGGTAGCAAAGGCAATAAGGCGTGGCAGGGTCGGCTTGAAGGATCCGAACAGACCTATCGGCTCCTTCCTGTTCTTAGGACCTACAGGTGTTGGTAAGACTGAGCTTTCAAAGGCGCTTGCAGAGGCGGTTTTCGGCACGGAAAATTCCATTATCAGAGTTGATATGTCTGAATATATGGAGAAGCACAGCGTATCAAAAATGGTTGGCTCGCCTCCCGGCTATGTCGGTTACGATGAGGGGGGACAGCTGAGCGAGAAAATCAGAAGAAATCCCTATTCGGTAGTTCTTTTTGACGAGATAGAAAAGGCCCATCCGGATGTATTCAATATCCTTCTTCAGGTGCTTGATGACGGACATATTACCGATGCCCAGGGCCGAAAGGTAAGCTTTAAGAATGCCATCATCATCATGACCTCGAATGCCGGGGCGCAGAATATCATTTCACCTAAAACAATGGGCTTTGCGGGCTTGAACGATGAAAAGGCAAATTACGCCCGCATGAAGGACGGCGTAATGGATGAGGTGAAGCATATTTTCAAGCCCGAGTTCTTGAACCGTATTGATGAAATTATAGTATTCCATGCGCTGACAAGGGAAAATATAAGGACAATCGTGTCCATCATGTTTGATAAAATTGCAGGACGTGCGCTTGAGGAGCTTAATATAAAGCTGAAATGCGAGGATTCCTTTATTGATTATATCGCAGAAAAGGGCTTTGATGAGAAATATGGTGCGAGACCCTTAAGAAGGGCAATCCAGAATGATGTCGAGGACAGGATGTCCGAGGAAATACTTGAGGGGAAAATAGGTACGGGTGATACGGTTACCATCGGATATGATACCGAAAAGAAGAGCGTTACCTTTAAAAGACGTTCCTCAAGGACGGCTAAAAAAAATTAAAATCTCTATGGTAATTTGAAAATATCCATAGTATAATATTACCGTAAGTTACAAATTCCATTTTTTGTACTGTTGAAAAGGAGGTAGACCGCCCGTATTAGCGGTCGTAAGCAGAATGTTAGTAGTTGATGCACTGATCCGTAACGAGGCAGACGGAACAATTAGTTTTGGTGATTTTTCACAGTCTGTAAAACAGAAAAAATCAGATTTCAAGCATGAGAACGATCTTTATAAGGTTAAGTCCTTCTATGAGATTACCAAGCTTGAAAAGAATGAGGCCTTTGTTTATGAATCGGTACCTGGAACCAGCGTTTTTAATCTTATGACGGATGAAAACAGGGTGTCCTTCGGTGTTACCGGAAAAGGAGATGCACAGATAACCCTTGAGCTTGAAGCTGAGAAGGAGTACGAGGTGGCTATTGACGGTGAAATCCTCGGAGTAATGAAGACAAATCTTGGCGGCAAGCTGGTATTCAGCGCAGAGCTGAACGAAGAAACAAAGAAGACGGTTGAAATCATTAAAAAATAATTTTTCTCAGGACGGGCTCCGTGAAACATCGGAGCCTGTTTGTTAAAGAAGAAATTTTTTTATTTAAGGAGAGGAATTTGGCAACAAAATCAAAGAGCGCTTTTTTTTGTAAGGAATGCGGAGCGGAATCAGCAAAGTGGTTAGGACAGTGTCCCGCCTGCAGAGCATGGGACAGCATGGTTGAGGAGCCGGTTGCACCGAAGGGGAAGGCTGCTGTTTCACAGGCGGGACGTTCTGTCAGAAGGTCTGAGCCTGAAAAGCTGTCAGCGGTAAAAACACGGAATGACACAAGAATACTCACGGGAATGGAGGAATTTGACCGAGTGCTCGGCGGTGGGATCGTGGATTCATCTCTCGTGCTTGTGGGAGGAGACCCGGGAATCGGTAAATCAACACTGCTCCTTCAGGTCTGCAGGATTCTTGCGGGCAAGGGTATTGAGGTGCTGTATATTTCAGGTGAGGAGAGTACACAGCAGATAAAAATGAGAGCAGACCGCCTCGGAAAATTTGAAGGCGAGCTGATGCTTCTGTCGGAAACCAGTCTTGACAATATAGAGGAAACGGTACTTGAGAGAAAGCCTCAGGTGGTTATCATCGATTCAATCCAGACCATGTACAGGGAGGATATTGCAGCCTCTCCGGGCAGTGTGAGCCAGGTGCGTGAAACCACGGGTTCGCTTTTAAGACTTGCCAAGGGACAGGGGGTAACCGTTTTTATCGTCGGGCATGTAACAAAGGAAGGCGTTGTGGCCGGTCCGAGGGTGCTTGAGCATATGGTTGATACCGTCCTTTATTTTGAAGGTGACAACTCCTCTGATTACAGGGTGCTGCGTGCCGTAAAAAACCGTTTCGGTTCGACAAACGAGATCGGAGTTTTTGAAATGCGCGGAGATGGTCTCCGTGAGGTAAGGAATCCGTCTGAATATATGCTTGCGGGTACTCCTGTCGGGGAACCGGGCTCGGTCATTACGGCAACCGTTGAGGGTACAAGACCGATACTTCTTGAAATACAGGCACTATGCTGTCAGACAAGCTTCAACATTCCGAGAAGGACCTCTGTCGGAATAGATTTTAACAGGGTGAATCTGCTTATGGCAGTGATGGAAAAACGTATGGGTATAAAGCTTTCCTTCTGTGATGCCTATGTGAATGTGGCAGGCGGAATGAAGGTTGGTGAGCCTGCGCTTGACCTGCCGATAGTACTTGCCCTTTTGTCAAGCTTTACCAATAAACCGCTTCCCGATAAAACCTTCTGCTTCGGTGAGATAGGTCTGACGGGAGAGGTGCGCGGAGTTTCACAGGCCGAACAGCGTGTGACGGAGGCTGAACAGCTCGGGTATGAGGTATGTATTCTCCCTAAGGTCAATGCAAAGTCCGTAAAAAGTAAATCCATTAAATTGATAGGCATCGGCCATGTGAACGAGCTGGCCGGTCTGCTCAGATGAGTATTTGCCGGCAATGCATGCGGCAGCATGTTAAATATAGTATTTCCCGGAGATTGTGATGAGAATAGCTGCATTTATCGGAAAAAATAAAAAAAAGATTATTCTTGCCGTTATACTTTTAATTGTTTTGGCAATCCTGTTTATTGGCTTTAAGATACTTGTAAAGGTCGGAAACCCCAAGTATTTTTACAATTATCTGCATTCAACGGCGGGAAGCCTTCCTGTGGTATCCGGTAACGGAGCCGAAAAGGGTGCGGATTCGACTACGGCATTCTGTACGGAAAATACAGACCCGCAGCTTCGCGGAGCAGTACAGTACATAAATGTTGACGGGCAGAATGTTTCCTCCTTTGAAAGAAAGGATACAATCCGCTTTACCGAGGAGACCTTAAATAAAATCAGTGCGGTTCAGGGACTTATTACCTTCAGGGGAAATTATTCAAGATCGAAATCAGCCTGCGGGACTGCTGACATTAACAGTGAAAAATTTGCCTTAGGAACCTGGACATATAATACAGGCAAAATCCTTAAAAGCAACGGTGTTGACTACTGGTCGGGCAATGGCTGGACTGGTCAGCCGATGCTGATGAAATGGGATGCCGAAACAAAAAAGAACATGAATCTCTATGACAAGGCGAAGGAGAAGCCGGACCTTGTTGAGGTGATTTATCCGGGCATGGACGGCTCGATACATTTCCTCGATATGGAAACCGGTGAGGAAACACGGCCCGCAATTTGCGTAGGTATGACCTTTAAGGGCACGGCTTCCCTGTATCCCGACGGAAAGACACCGCTTCTTTTCTGCGGCTCGGGTGATGCACAGACAGGTCCGTTCGGTGAAAATGTTTCACAGCGCTTTTATATTTACAGCCTTATTGATGGTACCCTGCTTTATCAGGATGGTTATGACGATGATTTTGCGCTCCGTATCTGGCATGCGTATGACAGTTCACCGATAATCGATCCGGTGACGGATACGCTTATCCAGCCGGGTGAAAACGGTGTGATTTACACAATGAAGCTCAACACGAGCTATGATCCTGCAACAGGAAAGCTTAGTGTTGCTCCCTCGGAAAAGGTAAAATTCACCTTTGATATTGCTGATAAATACAGCGAGGGCGGTGTTCTCTGGGGAAGCGAATGCAGCGGAAGCGTATGGAACGGATATCTTTTTATCGGGGACAACGGCGGATCGGTTTACTGTCTTGACCTGAATACCATGAAGCTTGTGTGGCTGAACGATATCGGAGAGGATATCAACTCCTCGATTATTTTCGAAAGTGACGGCGGAAATCATTATATTTATGTTGCAACAACCCTTAAATACGGGTACAATGGACATAATATGGGAGAGGCCGCAATTTATAAATTTAATGCCATGAACGGTGAAATCATCTGGAAGAAGCCCTATGAGGTCCATACGGTAAAGGGCTATGCGGGAGGCGTTCTTTCAACGGGTGTGCTTGGAAGCGGAAGGGTTTCGGACTATATTTTTTATTCTGTTTCAAAGACTCCGGAAATAGAGGGCGGCTATCTGGTTGCCCTGAATAAGTATACCGGTAATGAGGTCTGGAGGACTCCGCTTGCAATGTATTCGTGGAGCTCGAGCGGACTTGTTTATTCGGAAAAGGGCAGGTCCTATATAGTACAGGGATGCCAGAACGGGGATTTGCTTTTGGTAAATGCTGAAAACGGCACTATTCTTGACAGTCTGAATTTCGGTTCGGGCATAGAGGCTACACCTGCCATATACGGGAACAGGATTGTTCTTGCAACACGAAGCGAGAAAATAATCGGCGTCAGCCTGAAATAAATTGTTTGAATGAGGTTGGACATGAGCTTTAAAGAGAAAATAATAACTGTTCTGACGGTTTTTATATTTCTTCTGCTTCTGGCAGGCTTTGGAGCCTTTAAACCGTCAGTGGACGGGACCGGACAGCCGGAGGGTGAGAAAGCTGCAGAGGTGAATGAGAATACCGATGCCGCGGAAATAAGGCATTTGGGCGGAATAGCCGGCAGAATGC
>JAZQNG010000122.1:0-2568 GCA_045627205.1 Lachnospiraceae bacterium | reverse complement strand
AGTGTTCAGTCAAGATGCTTAAGCAGTGGGTAAGGGAAGAAAGATTGTCATTTTCTGAGGGCTCTGCTACGGGAATTGAGTGTGAAAATTGTGGCAAGACTATTCTTACAGGCAGGTTCTGCAACGAATGTAAGGGTAATCTTCAGCAGTCACTCCAAAAAGCATACCAGCCTAAGAAGGAAGAGGCTCCCGCTCCCAGGAGGGATGCCGGAGCAAAGATGCGTTTCCTTGAATGATATGTATTTAATATTTGAACGTACAGTGAATCAATGTCATTTAGTTAGTCAATTTGAGGTTAGACTCTTTATTGGGTCTAACTCTTTTTTTATCTAACATAAAAAAAATGTTTTTAATTTAACACAAAAAAACTGTTGACAAACAAGTCAAAATGTGCGGCCGCTCTCGCTGTGATTCATAGCGAGAGCGGCCCTTGAAATAGGTAGAACTATCACTTATTTCAGGGAGGCACATATGAGTTTTTCATCTGATGTTAAAAAAACACTTTTTTCGGAAATAGACGCAATGGCATCTACTCCTGAGCTTTATTGCAATACCCCCGGTAAAGACTTTACCCGAATGAGAAAAATTTCTTTCAGGGATGTCGTTGCACTTCCTATTCTCATGGAAAGTGGTACCTTAAGACATGAGTTATGCAATTACTTTAATTATGATTCCTCTGTTTTAACCAATTCCGCTTACTGCCAGCAACGCAAAAAGCTAAAACATGATACCCTTAAAACCTTGTTCTTTAAATTCAATTCCCATTACAGTCCTACAGCTTTTAACGGCAGATTCAGGCTGCTGGCTGCTGATGGCTGCACCTTCACGTTCACAAGAAATCCCGACGACGAAGATTCATACTACGCCCCGGATGGCAAGTCTCAAAAGGGGTTTAACCAGATTCATGCAAACGCTCTCTATGATCTGGAATCACAACGGTATGTTGATGCCGTAATCCAACCAATCCGTAAAAAGAATGAATTTAAAGCTCTTACGGAATTGATAGATAATTATCATACCAATAACCCGTATCCTCAAAAACCAATCTTTATTGCTGACAGAGGCTTCTGCTCCTACAATGTTTTTGCCCATGCAATTGAAAATAATGCATTCTTCCTTATCAGGGCAAAGGATATAAATACATCAAGATTGACAGGATATAAATCCCTGCCTGACTCCTTTGACATCGATGTATCAAAAATACTCACAAGAACCCTGAACAGGAAAAAATACAGATTCCCTGAAAATGCTGATATGTACAGCCACATTGCGCAGAATGTAAGTTTTGATTACATTACTGACAGAAACCCTGATTATAAAATAGCTCTCAGGATACTGCGTTTTAAGGTTGCAGACAATTCTTATGAGAATATCGTGACCAATCTTCCGCACGATGAGTTCCCGACTCTTAAAATAAAGGAACTGTATAACAGACGCTGGGGAATTGAAACTTCTTTTTGTAGATTAAAGCACGTACTTGGCGCTGGGAATTTCCACTCCAAAAAACGTGAGTATATCACTCAGGAAATCTGGGCAAAAATGATACTTTTTAATTTCTGCTCCATCATTACCATGCATGTAACTATGAAAAAAAAGGAAAGAAAGTTCAATTATCAGGTAAATTTTACCGTTGCCTATAATGCCTGCCATTATTTCATCAGGCTACATAACGGTGATACCCCGCCTGATATTGAAAGTCTGATAGGGCAGAATATCCTGCCCATCAGACCCAATAGGAATTATGCCCGCCAGCATAGATTCCAAATCCCTGTAAGTTTTACATACAGGTTATAACAAAACATATATATAATACACCTTTTTGAAGCAGATGCAAATCTGTTTATTTTGCGTGGGCAAAATTAGATTATGGCTGCTGAATATTTACCTGGACCTTATCTGTATGAAATTTTTTACTATAATTCAGAAAGTACTTTTGAATTTATAGTGCTTAACTAAATGACATTGACAGTGAATAGTAACATTTGAACAAAAATATACCGGACAGGAGTTAACCTGCCCGGTTTTTTATTGGTATGTGATTTTATTTTAACAGTCAACTGGCGAAGCAGCTGCGGATTCTGATACAGATATAATGTATCGGGACATGTTACAGCTAAATCACACATTAAATGTATCAACCAGATTAATAAGTGATGCCACACTTGTGAGCATATCGTTTGTTTCATTCGATACCGTATCGCTTGCGAAGGTAATCTGCTGAATATTTGTATTGGCATTCTGTACGGCCAGATTCAGGTCTTCCTGCGAAGCGGTTATTGTATCGAGAATGGAGTTGATGTTCTGTACCGAAGCACTGAGTTCTTCAGTTCCCGAGCCGAGTGAGCTGCTGGCCTCAGCAATATAGGAAGCGTCGGTACGGTAGTCGTTTGCCATGTTTTCGAGCTTATCGTAATCCTTGAGGACTGTTTCATCGAGGAAGGAAAGAATTTCGTAGCATTCGTCAGATAATGCATGAACGCTGTCCATAACCTTCGAAGTGAGTTCATTAACCTTCTGGATTTCATCAGCTGTTGTATTTGAAAGTGTACTGATTTCATCAGCAACAAC
>JAZQNG010000121.1:0-9058 GCA_045627205.1 Lachnospiraceae bacterium | reverse complement strand
TCGACTGAAAAAGGTAAATAACTGGGTCATAATTGCTTCCTGCACTGTCGAAGCAGCTTTTTTCCTTTTTGACTGTCTTTATGCAGGAGAATTTTCCTGGATAACATTTATTCCGAGATTTTTTATTTTTATTCCAATGATAGCCTTTCTGTTTGTCAGCAAGAAAATCAGCTCCAGCAAATATATGGTTCCGCTTTCATATCTTATGATCCATGCCTGTATGTGGACCACAATATGGGCTGCCGCTTATTTAAGCAATACCTCATATATACATGAAAGCTTTCTGGCCATGCAGATTATGTTCCTGGCAGTGGGACTTTGCTCTCCCACCTCCTCACATATATTCTATCACGGCATTATGCTGGTAAACATTCTTATTTCGGCCACCTTCATTAAATACGAAGATCTCAATGTACTTGTTACCACCTCTGCAATATACATTCTTTTCGTCTGGGTACTTGAATATGTATTCGAAAGTATAATGCTTCAACAGTTCAATACCGAAAAGAAGGCGGAGGAAATGACCCGGCGTGACCAGCTTACAGGTGCCTACAACCGGAAACAGCTCCAGAGAATGTGCATTGACGAATCCTCGGAACTGATATACAGGACTTCAGGAATTATCATAGTAGATATCGACAATTTTGATGAAATAAATAAGAACTGTACACATGAAGGCGGTGACAGGGTACTTATTGAATTATATAAAATAATTGCACTGTGCAGTCGAAATGATGATACCTGTATCAGATGGGAGGGCGACCAGTTCGCAATCTTCATTCCCAATCAGGGTCTGGCCAGAACAAAAGAAATCGCTGAACGTATCAGGCATAAGGTAAATGAGAGCGAAAGCGCAGTACATCCCTACAAGGTTTCAATAGGCGTAACGGTATACAAGGGAGGAAATTATTTCGAAAGTATAAAGGATGCTGAAACAGCACTTGTTTTCGCCAAGGAAAACGGACGAGACATGGTTATAGCCTATGAAGATATGAATCGTACAATAATTTAAAAAAAGCCCCCGTTCCATTCTTTACCAAAATGTAAAATGAAACGGGGGTTAATTATATCCTATCTGATCAGACATTAAAACAAGGAATTAAAAGAATTCTTTAATCAATCCTTCTCCTCATCAACTATACTGATATGGACCTCCTTAAGCTGCTTCTCAGTAACGTTACCGGGAGCACCACACATCAGATCCTGTGCCTTTCCGTTCATAGGGAAAGCAATTACATCACGGATCGTATCACAGCCCATTAGAAGCATAACCATTCTGTCAACACCGGGAGCAATACCTGCATGAGGCGGAGCACCATAGCAAAAGGCATTATACATTGCAGGAAACTTCGACTTAACCTCTTCCTCTCCAAGACCGACAAGCTGGAAGGCCTTAACCATGATTTCAGGATTATGGTTACGAACAGCACCTGATGAAAGCTCAACGCCATTACATACAAGGTCATACTGATATGCAAGAATCTCAAGAGGAGCTTGATTATCAAGTGCATCCATTCCGCCCTGGGGCATTGAGAAGGGATTATGGCAGAACTCAAGCTCGCCTGATTCCTCACCTATCTCATACATAGGAAAATCAACAATCCAGCAGAATTCATAGCATTCCTTATCAAAGAGTGCCGGAACCTTAACACCAAAAAGCTTTCTGATGACACCGGCAGTCTTCTGTGCATCAAGCTTCTTAGCATTTGCTGAAAGAGCAACAAAATCACCCTTCTGTAAGCCAAGTGCACTGATTACCTCTTCCTTCTTATCCTGCAGGAATTTTGCTATTCCGCCGACAAGCTCTCCGTTTTCATCAAGCCTGAACCAGAAGGCCTTATTGGCTGTCTGAACCTCAACCTCAGCACAGGTTGCATCAATTTCCTTACGGGTTCCTGTGTAGCCGGGGAATACGATTGCCTTTACAACGGCATTTTCAAACGGACCAAAGCCATTATTTGCCATAATGCCTGTCGCATCCTGAATTTCAACCTTTATACGGAGATCAGGCTTATCAGAGCCGAATCTTTCAAGGGAATCAAGATAAGCTATTCTTGTAAAAGGAGCCTTAGATGCCCTCTTATAGGTTCCGAACTTTTCAAATACGGGAGGAAGAACATCTTCAAGAACTGCAAAAACATCCTCCTGTGAAGCAAAAGCCATCTCCATATCAAGCTGATAAAACTCTCCCGGTGAACGGTCAGCCCTGGCATCCTCATCACGGAAGCAGGGTGCAACCTGGAAATATCTGTCAAATCCGGAGGTCATAAGCAGCTGCTTGAACTGCTGAGGTGCCTGAGGAAGTGCATAAAATTTTCCGGGATAATTTCTTGAAGGTACGATATAATCGCGGGCACCTTCAGGAGAAGATGCTGTAAGAATAGGTGTGGTAATCTCAAGGAAGCCATGCTCGGTCATGCTCTTACGAAGCTCAGCTACTACCTGCGAACGAAGAACAATCTTTGACTTTACCTCAGGATTTCTTAAATCAAGATATCTGTACTTAAGTCTGGTATTCTCGTCTGCCTCTCTGGAACGGTTGATCTCGAAGGGAAGCTCATTATAGATACACTTGCCCAAAATCTCAATCTTCTCAGGAACAACCTCAATCTCACCTGTTGCAAGATTTGCATTTTTGCTGGAACGTTCACGTACAACACCGGTAACCGAAATTGTTGATTCACAATTCAGCTCATTAATCTGGTCCATCAGCTCTTCTGTCTCAATGACAATCTGTGTGGTACCGTAAAAATCACGTAATACAAGGAATCCAAGATTCTTGCTCACGCGACGCATATTTTCATACCATCCGACAAGAGTTACCTGCTTGCCAAGGTCGGAAATACGCAATTCATTACAAGTATGTGTTCTTGATTGTGTCATAATTTTTCCATCCTTAACTTTATTTTATAAGCCTTTACGGCTCATTGATTCAATTATAAAGCCTTAACCTTTGTTTTAATCAGGCTTACAACCTTATTTTCATCCTCATCCGAAAGATTGTCAATATCAACCATTACAGCATATGTATCTGACATATAAAGATACATATAATTCTTATAAGTCCTTACCGATGTAATCTGTTCATAAATAAATTCAGAAATAGAATTAACGCCGGTCATTGTAAAATAATCATTATAAAACCTGAAGGTTGCCTGCTTTTTACTCTTTACATCATATTGCTTGCAAAGATTTTCCTTATATTTTTCACTCTTTGAATATATGAAATACAGCAGACCTATTCCGATTGCAATAATAATTACAATAGCAAGTGTCGAACCGGAATTAATAAAATAATAAAGGATAAGCGCATATACGGCTGCCCATAAAAGAAGCACCAGAACAGGCTTAAGCCAGGTATTGAAAACAACAAAATTATCAATCAGGTTTGAATCATAGACCGTATCCGTCTGACATACAATATCACGGATATTTATTTCACCGTTCTGTTTTTTCTGTCTGAATTCAAGAATCAGGTCGGCAAGTCTTTCATTCTTTTTCTTACGGCGTTTCTTTAATATTTTATTGATGACTATCATCAATATAATCATTGCAATCAGGGAAGCAAATACAACAATCAGAACCGTCCAGGTTTTCTCTACGGCAGCATCATACTCTTCCTTTGTCATTATTTTGGTAAAATAGACATTATCAACTATCTTCTCGATATATTCCTTATTGATTCCACCGAGTGAATCGGTATTCATATAGAATTCAATAAGCATTCCGTTGATGACGGTAGCATATATAAGAGACTCACTTTTAGTATCACCGGTTTCAACAAGATTTATGGTAAAAAATTTAGTCTGCGAATGCTTATAAAGATCAAAGCTGACCGTAGTTCCTTCAGTTGCATTTTCTACACCGTAAAGACCGGATGCAAAATCAAGTATTTTCTGATCATCCCAGGTTGAAATATCGAAGGTATCATAGGTATTTTGAGTACTGCTTATATAGTAAACCAGTGCTTTGGAATTTAAATCTCCGAATATGGCACTGACACCACTGTTTTTCATTGTATTTTTTACGGTTGATACATCCTTGATTCCTACAGAGCCCCATTTTGAATCGGTTGAACTCATATTCTGTTCAAGAACAACAGTATTGTCCGGAACCTTAACCTGAAGATACTGCATAGGGAAACGGCTTATTACCTCCTCCGAATCTTCTGCAAATACACTCTTACAGCTAAAAATACCAACGAACAGAACAACTGCTATAAAACAAACTAAACTTTTAATAAATCTGCATTTCTTCAAATCACTGACCAGTTCGTAAAACGAATCCTCTCTTTTTATTTTTTTTATTTACCTGTTTAGATTTATTGATAGTTAATAAATACACGTTTCAAAAAATCATCAGGTTTTTGTGAAAAGCCATAAACAGCTTCATATATTTCATCCGGTATACCTGCTGCTTTCATATTATTAAGCATATTATCATAATTCATATCTTCAGCAAAACTGAAAATGTCATAATCAAATGAAAATTCAGCTGTTTCTACCGGCTGTTTAATATCACCATCAGCATAGCCATGATCAATCCTTAGTTTCAGGATTCCCATTTTATCAGAGTCATCTAAAATTGTACCTTCAACTGCAAGGCAGCCGTCTGAAAATTCAACCCGGTGCTCAAGAGTTACATTTCTGAAAATATAATTTTCCGCCAGCTTTTCAGGCTTCTGAATTATAGTAACATCCAATTCACCCTTTTTATATTTTTTCAGGTCAAAATTTTTAAAAGCAATTTCATACTGTCTGGACTTCTCGTTATATCTTGAGAGATTTCCGGACAGGCTGTTATTTTCAATTCTTCCCTTAACTTCAATAGCATCAAGGAAAAGACCACTTTCGGGAATAAAATCAGAATAACATTCCAATCCAAAGATATTATCCTCAATAGCCATCCTGTACCCTAAAAGACAGATGTTATCTTCATCATAAAGCTCACGTCCGGTAACAAAGCCTGATGAATCAACATAAAGAACATATGACAGATTTAAAAATATGTCCTCCGGATTTTCTCTTTCAAGCATATCAAGTGCAAGAGAAATACCATCCTTGAAAAGCTCATAGATATTTGTATAAATGTTCAATTGTTCGCGATATATCAGACCATAACCCGTATATGCATCAAAAGCGGCAGCCTGTTGTTCGAATCTTTTAAGAATCGTTTTGATATCACTATCAATTGAAAGCTGTGCCAATGCCCTTTTAAGAAAATCATTTATGATTTCAGGTGTAAGTTTAACTGTAAATTTTGTACATTCAACTGATGCTTCGGATACCTCAAGCATACATTTTCCTGAAACGCTGATATCTGTAAGGCTGTCAACAAACATTCCCACATAGTTCTCACGGATACGTTCCAATTCCTCGGGCAGGATAAGCGGTTCACCCTTTTCATTAATATAGCTTAAAAGAGATGAAATAATTTTAGCGTCGTGTTCGCTAATAGTATGAGCCGAATCACAATCAATGTATTCCATAACACCCAAAAGAATATCTGTTAAGGAAGCTGAAACCTCCGCATATTTATCACTTAAAATAGGAAAACCAAAATAAGTGTTATCTCCATCAGTTGATGTCAACAAATCAAAATCAAACACGTTTTCACTGTTTACGGATAATTTTGACGATAAATCTATTTTCTTATCCTTATTCTGAAGCACAACCTTTAAAGATGCATTCTTTAACCAGCCGAGCGGAGAATAAAATTCTTCATTTCCAATTTCGTTAAAAAACTGTTCGGAGCCATCATAGGCTTTGTAATTAACATCGGCACTCAGTAAAGCACCTTTATCTGATATATTATTGAAATAATCGGCATTGTTTTCATAAAAAGCTGTAACAAGGCTTAAATCTTCAGAAAGCTTTTCCTTTTCAACACTTCTGAAATAGTCCTCATCGGACATAAATAATCTTTTTACGGAATTTCGTGCATGAGACGAAAAAATAAATATACACGAGACTGAAATAACAATTAATAAAGCGATGCCTGAAATAATCAGCCCTTTATGTCCCCTGCCTTCAGTCTTCAGCTCTTCTACCTGATTACCTTCCAATTTTCCAGTTCCTCCTAAATCCAAATGTATAGCAATCATACGGAAGTGCATATGATGTTCATGGCGTCAAAGCAACTGTCGCCATTTGCACATATATTGCTAATATTACTTCTATGCGTTGAAAAAGTCAACACAGATACAATAATACTGCAAAATTTTTTATTATTTCATATGTTAATTTGTCAAACATACCAATTTTATACATTGATTTTACTGTTTTTACCAATATAATCAACTATAGCATGGATTATTCTATGTAAAATCAGATTTGTTTATACTAAAAAACGGAAAGGACAAAGAATATGAAATTCGGTTATTTTGATGATGCCAGAAAAGAATACTGCATCACTACTCCTGAAACTCCCCTTCCCTGGATAAACTACCTTGGAAATGACGGCTTTTTCAGCCTTATCTCAAACACTGCCGGCGGCTACTGCTTCTACCGTGATGCAAAGCTCCGCAGAATCACAAGATATCGTTATAATGATGTTCCAAATGATATTGGAGGAAGATTATATTATATAAAGGATGGTAATACAACCTGGTCTCCTGCCTACCGTCCTGCCGAAACAAAGCTTGACAGCTACGAATGCCGTCACGGCATGGGCTATACAAGCTTTAACAGTACCAAGAATGATGTTAATGCAAAGCTTACATTTTTTGTTCCGCTCGGTGATGCCTGCGAGCTCCACAAGCTTGAAATAACAAACAATTCCTCTTCTGTAAGGGAGCTTACACTTTTTTCAGGTATTGAATGGTGTCTCTGGAATGCAGTTGACGATTCACAGAATTATCAGAGAAACCTCAGCATCGGTGAGCTTGAGGTAGTCGGAAGCACAATTTACCATAAAACCGAATTCCGTGAGAGACGTAATCATTACGCCTTCTTCACAGTTAATACAGAGGTTGCCGGCTTTGATACTGACCGAGATGTATTTCTTGGTGCAAGACGCGCCTGGAACAACCCTATTGCAGTTAAAAACGGAACAAGCGGCAACACTGTTGCGTCCGGCTGGTATCCGATTGCAAGCCACTCAATTATATGCACACTTAACCCCGGTGAGTCAAAGACATATGTTTTCCAGCTCGGCTATATTGAAGTACCGAGAGACCAGAAATGGGAATCAAAGGGCATCATAAACAAAAAGCCTGCAGAAGCACTCATTAAAAAATATAATACAACCGAAGCCTGCGATGCAGCCTTCGATGCTCTCGGAAAATATTGGGACGGACTTCTTTCAATTTATCATACGGAAACAAAGGATGAAAAGGTAAACCGAATGGTAAATATCTGGCATCAGTATCAGGTAATGGTTACCTTTAATATGAGCCGTTCAGCATCATATTGGGAAACAGGTATCGGCCGTGGTATGGGCTTCAGGGATTCCTGTCAGGATCTTCTTGGCTTTATGCATCTCATTCCCGAGCGTGCCCGTGACAGAATCATTGATATTGCATCAATCCAGCTTGAAAACGGTTCAACCTACCACCAGTATCAGCCTCTTACAAAGCGTGGCAATGCCGATATCGGCGGAGGCTTCAACGACGATCCCTTATGGCTCGTTGCATGTACAGCCGCTTACCTTCGTGAAACAGGTGATTATTCAATACTTGATGTACCTACTCCGTTCAACAATGTTGAAGGAAGCGAAAAGCCTCTTTTAGAGCATCTTCGCCGTTCAGTAAGGTTTACAATCAATAATAAAGGACCTCACGGACTTCCGCTTATCGGACGTGCAGATTGGAATGACTGCCTGAACCTGAACTGCTTCTCCGAGGAACCCGGTGAAAGCTTCCAGACCTTTGGTCCTTCAGAGGGTCCGGTCGCAGAATCAGTATTCATTGCAGGTATGTTTGTAAAGTATGGTAAGGAATATGCAGATATCTGCAGCCACATCGGACTTAAGGACGAGGCAAATGAAATACTTGCCGAGGTAGACAATATAAAGAAGGCTACAGAAGAATACGGTTGGGACGGCGAATGGTTCCTCCGTGCTTATGATGCATACGGTAACAAGGTCGGTTCAGATGAATGTGAAGAGGGTAAGATTTTCATCGAGCCTCAGGGCTTCTGTACAATGGCCGGAATCGGTCAGGAAAAGGGCTACGGTGCGAAGGCTCTTGATTCGGTTTATAAGCATCTTATGAACGATTATGGTATTGAAATCCTTGCTCCCTGCTACACCACCTACCATCTTGAACTTGGTGAAATTTCCTCATATCCGCCCGGATACAAGGAGAACGGTGCAATCTTCACACACAACAATCCCTGGTGTTCAGTTGCAGCAACAGTTATAGGAGACGCAGACAAGGCTTTTGATATCTACAAGAGGAGCTGTCCTGCATTCCTTGAGGATGTTTCTGAAATCCACAGAACCGAGCCCTATGTATACAGTCAGATGATTGCAGGTCGTGCCGCAGCTCATTACGGAGAGGCAAAGAACAGCTTCCTTACAGGTACTGCAGCATGGGTAGTTGTTGATATTACACAATGTATTCTGGGCATACAGCCTACACTTGACGGACTTGCAATCAAGCCCTGTGTTCCCTCGGATTTTGGCGATTATACCGTTACACGAAAATACCGTGGTGCAACCTATAATATCAGCATATTATCCAATGACGGTAAAAAGGGACTTTATGTTGATGGCTGTGCTGTCGAAGGCAATCTTGTTCCTATGGTTGAAGGTAAAAAGGAATACAAGGTTGAATTCTATCTGTAAATAAATAAATTCAGCCGGATATAATATTCTTATCAGAAGTATTATTTGCAGAATAAAAGAAATAGCTTATTATCAAATTAATCAATGGGGCTGTGGCATTAGCAAATAGTTTTTGCTAATGCGACAGCCCCTTTATATAATCTTATTTGTTGATCTCTTGTATTGCTTTTTATTTTACTTAATTGCCTTCTACCGGCTTGCTCTTAGTGATTCTGCCGATCTTGTTGCACCAGTACATCTTTTTGCCTACAGTAACCCAGCAGCTCTTTGC
>JAZQNG010000120.1:0-64472 GCA_045627205.1 Lachnospiraceae bacterium | reverse complement strand
GACGTGCACATGTACACTGGCTTACAGGAACTGCTTCAACAGTCATGGTTGGCTGTGTTGAGGGTATCTGCGGACTTCGTCCTGAGGCTGAAAGCCTTATTATTTCCCCCTCAATTCCTTCGGAATGGGACGGCTTTGGCATGAAAAAGAATTTCCGTGGAAAGAAGCTGAATATTTCTGTTGACAACTCTGCTCATGTTGAAAGTGGTGTAAAGGAAGTATATCTTAATGATAAATTAATTTCAGAAAAGAAGATTCCTGTTTCAGAGCTTACAGATATCAATAATATTAAGATTATAATGGGCTGATATATTATTAAAAAGGATAGTCATATTTATGAAGAAACATAAAATTTCTTATAGACATATTACTTTTGCAGCGAAGGCACTTCTGGTACTTTCGCTGTTTTTCGTCTTTTTATTGCCATCAGAAAGTGTATATGCGAAAAAGAAGAGTGAGCAGATAATCAGAACCGAATATTTCAAATCTGACGATATGGTCTGGAAAACTAATGTTAATACATATACACTTGATTGTATGCAGGCCTGTCTGAAGGTTAACAGGGAGATTGTCAATAATCAGGCTGCCGGTATGTTTCTTCCAAAAAACAGTATTGCAAAGAAATTTGCAAAGTGCCTTGTCAATAACCTGATATCATCAAAGGCAACGCTTATGTTTACGGGAGACCTTATGTGTCTGCGGGGACAGCAGTATTCGGCAGAGATTAAGGGCGGATATGATTTTTCACCATCCTTTGAATTTGTAGCTCCTCTATTTAAGAGTGCCGATTTTGTATGCTGTAATCTTGAAACATTGATTTCGAAATCAAATCCGACAACAAAGCAGCAGAATTATATCAATGGACAGCCGCAGTGCAATGGTCCCGTTGAATATCTTGATGCCATAAAAAATGCTGGTGTAAATGCAGTTGTTACTGCAAACAACCACTGCTGTGACTGGGGAGCAGTAGGAATAACCGAAACAAAGGACCGTCTGTCTGATTATAACATTCCCAATATAGGAACAAACTATGAGGATACAGCGGACCGTTTTCTTCTGTTTGATGTAAATAATATAAAGGTGGCTGTTCTGTCATATACACATCTTGTGAATCAGCGTTCAAAAATGTCTGCTTACGAGCTTGATACTATGGTAAACTGCTATGATGCAAAAATGGTTAAAAAGGATATAAAGGCAGCCAAAAAGGCAGGTGCCGAGTTTGTTGTCGTATATTCTCACTGGGGCGTTGAAAATACCGAACAGCTTAATTACTTTCAGACCAATGATTCAAAAGATATAGCCGAATTCGGTGCAGATCTTATTATCGGGTCACATCCACACTGCCTGCAGAAATGTGAATATATTACTACCTCGGACGGACGTGAGGTTTTATGCATGTATTCGATGGGTAATTTTGTTTCAAGCATGGCAAGAGAGATTAACAATGATACCATTATCCTGAATGTAAATTTAAAGAAGAATATATTTGATAACTGTGTAACTGTAGAAAATATATCCTATATTCCCTGTTATGTGACCTCATATAAAGGCAGGAATAATGTAATTATACCGATTCAGAAGGAATTAAACGGGAATCTTGAGATGAATTCACTGAAGAATTCATTTAACAGAATTACAAAAATACTTAAAAACATAGATGTTTACGAAGTTCAGACTTGACTTTAAAATGCCGTAGTCCTATAATACAACACGGTGCAAAGTTTGGTGCTAAAATAACACAAAATGAAGAATAATGCCTTTGCCTGTATGTTTGTTCAGTTTAAATCAGACAAAAGGCAGGATACATTCAGGATATGAATGTAGGAATGGAGGAAAATATGGCTAAAAAGCCCACAGTTTTATTGATTCTTGATGGTTACGGACTCAATGAAAAGACCGAAGGAAATGCAGTTGCAATTGCTAAAACACCCGTTATGGACAGATTTATGAAGGAATATCCTTTTGTTAAGGGTAATGCCTCCGGAATGCATGTCGGACTTCCCGATGGACAGATGGGAAATTCAGAGGTAGGTCATCTTAATATGGGTGCCGGACGTATCGTTTATCAGGATCTTACAAGAATTACAAAGGAAATTCAGGATGGTGATTTCTTTAAGAATACTGCACTTCTTGAAGCTGTAGAGAATTGCCGGAAGAATGATTCTGCACTTCATTTATACGGTCTTGTTTCCGATGGTGGTGTGCATAGCCATATTACACATATTTACGGACTTCTTGAGCTTGCAAAGAGAAGCGGCTTAACCAAGGTTTATGTTCACTGCTTCCTTGACGGACGTGACACACCGCCTGCTTCAGGTAAGGATTATGTTGCTCAGCTTGAAGCCAAAATGGCTGAAATCGGTGTAGGTAAGGTTGCTTCTGTACAGGGACGTTATTATGTAATGGACCGTGATAAGAACTGGGACAGAGTTGAAAAGGGCTATGCTGCACTTGTATATGGTGAAGGCAATGAGGCTGAGTCTGCAACAGCAGGAATCCAGGCCTCATACGATGCCGGTGTTACCGATGAATTCGTTGTTCCCTTCGTTGTTAAGGAAAACGGTGCTCCCGTAGCTACAATAAAGGCAAACGATTCAGTAGTATTCTTCAACTTCAGACCTGACCGTGCACGTGAAATTACCAGAGCTATGTGCTGTGAGGATTTTGACGGTTTTGAAAGAAGAAACGGTTTTATTCCGCTTAAATATATCTGCTTTACTGAGTACGATGTTACAATTCCCAATAAGGTTATTGCATTTGATAAGGTTAAGCTTACAAATACATTTGGTGAGTATCTTGCTAAGCTTGGATTAAAGCAGGCACGTATTGCCGAAACAGAGAAATATGCACATGTAACCTTCTTCTTTAACGGTGGTGTTGAGGCTCCTAACGAGGGAGAGGACAGAATCCTTGTTGATTCACCTAAGTATGTACCCACATATGACAAGAAGCCCAGAATGAGTGCGTATACCGTATGTGATAAGCTTTCACAGGCAATTACGAAGAAGGATGATGACGGAAATGCATATTATGACGTAATCATCTGTAATTTTGCAAATCCTGACATGGTAGGCCATACCGGCGTAGAAGAGTCAGCCGTAAAGGCTATCGAGGTAATTGATGAGTGTCTTGGCGAGCTTGAGGGCTTCATTAAAGAGGTTGGCGGAACGATGTTCATCTGTGCCGACCACGGAAATGCAGAGCAGCTTATTGATTATGAGACTGGTGCTCCTTTTACTGCACATACAACCAATCCCGTTCCTTTCATTCTTGTAAATTATGACCAGGATGTAAAGCTCCGTGAGGGTGGAAAGCTTGCTGATATTATTCCTACACTTCTTGATATTATGAATGTTGAGAAGCCTGCAGAAATGACAGGAGAGAGTTTAATTATCAGATAAAAAAAACTTGCAATTGGATTTTCTTTATGATATTATATCTAATTGTGAGAACATTTCGGTAATAGGAGGTGTAACATGGAAGGTCTTAGTATGGTATTATCAATCGTATATATACTGGTATGCGTTGCTATCGTAATCGTAGTACTTATGCAGGAGTCAAAGAATCAGGGACTCTCAGGTGCTATTGCAGGTGGCTCTTCTACATACTGGAGTAAGAATAAAGGTCGTACAAAGGAAGGTATGTTAAATAAGCTTACAATTATTCTTGGAATTGTATTCATTGTACTTTCAATAGTCCTTAATTTCTCATCATTACAGTAAAATGTAAAAAAGTCAGGCATCTCCTTAGGGGATGCCTTATTTTTATATAAAAATGCCAAATCAGTAAAATATGTAGGATAATATGCCGATATATGTTATGATAAATAATGGATTCCTGATATATGTTTTCGCTATATCAGGGTTGCATGGAACAGACAGTCCGATTGCCTGTACGTTATATTGGCAATCCTATATTCATTTTATGAAATGGGGATATGTGTATGGAAAATAACGAGTATAATGAAAGAAAAGACAAAATTTACGAATTTATCAAAAGTGATCTTTATAAGCCCATGAAGGTTAAAGAGCTTGCCATGCTTATGTGTGTTCCGCGAGCCGAAAAGGAAGAGTTTAAGGAAATGGTAGACAGGCTGATATCAGAGGGTAAGGTTGTACTCGATATAAAGGGCAGGATTGCTCCGGCCGGTGCAGACAATTATGCCGGTATTTTTATGGGTACGGCCAAGGGCTTTGGCTTTGTACGCATTGAAAATGAGGATGAGGATATTTTTATCCCTGCAAATGCAACAAACAGTGCTCATGATAAGGATAAGGTTCTCGTTACCATTAAAACCAATCCCGAGCCCGGTAAAAGAAGCCGTGAGGGCGAGGTTATAAGCATTCTTGAACGCTACAGCGGTAAAATTGTCGGAACGTTCCAACGAACAAAAACCTACGGTTTTGTTATCCCTGATAATCAGAAATTCGGAAGTGATATTTATATTCCTCACGGATTTACAAAGGGCGCTGTTACCGGTCATAAGGTTGAGGTTGAAATTACGGATTTCGGTGGAAACGGTAAAAGTACAGAGGGACATGTTATAGATATACTTGGCCATATTGACGACCCTAAAACCGACATTCTTTCAACGATTCGTGCATATGGAATTCCTCTTGAATTTCCGGATGGTGTAATAAATCAGTTAAAGGAAATTCCGGAGGAAATCAATCCGGAGGATATACCCGGAAGACTTGATTTAAGGGGAATCCCTACTGTCACAATAGATAGTGAATCTGCAAAGGACCTTGATGATGCGATAACATTATCCAAGGAAGGTAATATATATCATCTTGGTGTTCATATTGCGGACGTTACCAATTATGTAAAGGAAAACTCACCGCTTGATAAAGAGGCAGTAAAGCGTGGTACAAGTAATTATCTGATAGACAGTGTTATTCCTATGCTTCCTCATGAGCTTTCAAACGGAATATGTTCTCTTAATCAGGGGACAGACAGACTGGCCTTAAGCTGTATAATGGATATAAATGAAAAGGGTGAAGTGAAGGGACATCAGATTGCAGAAACCGTAATCAATGTTGACCGTCGAATGACTTATACAAATGTCCAAAAGGTAATTGATGTATTTGATGCATGTGAAAATTATGCATTTTTTATGGAACTTCTTGAAAAACTTAAATCAGCTGATTTACAGCCTGATGAGATTGAAAAATATAATGAGTACTGTAATAAGGCTTTACTTCCCGAAGCCGATCCTGATGCCCTGAAAAAGGAGTATGCTGATGTATTGGCAAAATATATTTCGCTTTATGGTGAGAAGCTGACTGACGCAGGCCTTGGCGATTCATTGTCAGTCATTTATACCTACAGGGATTTTGCCGAAATGTTTGTTATGTCCAGAACCTTAAGTGAAATATTAAGGGCAAAGAGAAGAAAGCGCGGATCCATTGATTTTGATATTCCCGAATGTGAAATTCTTGTTAATGAAAACGGTGAGCCGGTTGACATACATCCATATAACAGAAACCGTGCCACAAAAATAATTGAAGATTTTATGCTGATTGCGAATGAAACTGTAGCTGAAGATTATTATTGGCAGGAGCTTCCATTTGTATACAGGACGCATGATACTCCGGATCCCGATAAAATTAACAGGCTCGTTACATTTATCAATAACTTCGGTTATTCCTTAAAAATCACACAGGATGAGGTACATCCGAAGGAATTCCAGAAGCTTCTTGAAAAAATAGACGGAACAGATGAGGAGCCACTTATCAGCAGGCTGACACTCCGTTCCATGAAGCAGGCAAAATATACAACAACCTGCGATGGCCATTTTGGTCTTGCAGCCCAATACTACTGTCATTTCACATCTCCAATCAGAAGATATCCGGACCTTCAGATTCACAGGATAATAAAGGAAAATCTGAATGGAAAGCTTACAGAACGCAGAATTGACCATTATAACCAGATACTTAATGATATATCGTATCAGTCAAGCAGATGTGAAAGAAGGGCAGATGAGGCAGAACGAGAGGTACAGAGACTAAAGAAGATTGAATATATGCTTCCACATATCGGAGAGAGCTTTACCGGAGTTATTTCCGGAGTTTCCTCATGGGGACTTTATGTTGAGCTTCCGAATACTGTAGAGGGTACGGTAAAAATTGAAAAAATAGAGGATGATTTCTATTATTTTGATGAGGAACATTATATGCTTGTCGGTTCCCATACAAAAAAACAGCTGAAGCTTGGACAGACCATTAATGTCAGACTTGCTGATGCTGACAAATTGACCAGAACAATCGAATTTACAATTGATGAGGCTGAATCGGACACCCCGACAGGAGCAGAAAGTAATACTGATAACAGCAGCAATGATTGAAACAGATGTAAGGCTTTAAACTGACGGTTTAAAATAAGCATTTACTTTTTATGAGTATTGTGGTATTATCAAGACTCCGATTGATTTATACATAGAAATGGAGAAAAAGAGATGGCAAAAGATAAGCCTAAAAAGTTAATAGCAAATAATAAAAAGGCTTATTTTGATTACTTTATCGAGGATAAGTATGAGGCCGGTATTTCGCTTCACGGAACCGAGGTTAAATCAATCAGAATGGGCAAGTGCAGTATAAAGGAATCCTATATCCAGATTGAAAATGGTGAAATTTACATTTATGGAATGCATATCAGTCCATATGAAAAGGGTAATATTTTCAACAAGGATCCCTTGAGGGTAAAAAAGCTTCTGCTTCATAAAATTGAAATCAGAAAGCTTGACCGTCAATCACAGATTGCAGGCTATACAATTGTCCCGCTGAATGTTTATCTGGACAGAGGACTTGTAAAACTTGAGATAGGTCTTGCAAAGGGTAAAAAGCTTTATGATAAGCGTGATACAATTGCAAAAAACGATATGCGTCGTGAAGCAGAAAAGGATTTTAAGCACACCCTAAAACAGTAAGGGCCAGTACTGGTTTCGACGGGGGTTTTGAAGTTGCGGTAGCCATCAGTGAGAGTCTGAACTCACTTAAATAAACGGACAACTAAATATAAACGCTGATAATAACAAATTAGCATTTGCTGCCTAAGTGCAGCAACGTCGGACCTGCGTAGCCCGCTGCGCAGGAGGGAGTGCCGCGAGGTCCTGTCCGGGTTTTCCCGGATAACCGGCGTCATCCAGGCGGGGAACACATTCGGCAAAGCTTTGAGCCGGATGTAGAAATATGAAGCTACTGAAGGATTAAGCCTGTCTATGGGCGTGCTCCGGAGGGAATGACAAAACACAGACTGTGATGGAAGAAGCTGCAGGGGATAGGCTTTCGGACAGGGGTTCAACTCCCCTCTGGTCCACTTGAAAGATGCACAATATATTGTATTGTGCGTCTTTTTTTGTTGACACTTAAAAGGCAAATAACTAAAATATAATTGTGGTAGTTTATATATTCAAGCAGTTGATTTTATAGGTTTTTTCAGGACTAAAAGGGTTATAAACCATCATATGAAGCTGTATCAGGGAGGCAACAGGTCTTTGAAATATAAATTTGCATTAGTTTTAATTCTGCTTTTAGCCGTTTTATCAGGCTGCAGCAAATCTGACGAATATACAGGTCTTATTCAGAAGGACCCGAATATAAAAACAAGATTAGCCAGAATAAATATTAAGGACATAGGTTCAATATCGTTAAGGATTTACGAAGAATATGAAGAGGATATTGCAAACGGATTTTTAAGTAAAGCAAAAGAAGGTTTTTATGATGGCACGGAATTTTTCTCCATTATTGAAGATTATTTAATGATAGGCGGAAAAAACGGAACTGTATCAGAAGAAAAATATTCCTTTTCAGGAAGCTATACAAAGCTTTTTCCGTTCCGGGGTGCAATATGTGTATCCCTTGATGAGGATGAAAAAAGCTCTCTGGATTCATTTTATATAATTAATAATTCAAGTGAAAATCTTGATGAGTTGGAAGGTCTTATAGAATATAAGGGCTATTCCCTGAATGATTATATTAAATATGGATATTCTACAGAACTGACAAATGAGGAATATGAAAACTACCGTGAAAACGGCGGTGCCCCCTGGCTTCAGGGACATACCTGTGTTTTTGGCCAGGTTTATGACGGCTTTGATGTGCTTGATATGATAATAACAAAGCATTCGGAAGATCCTTCTTTCAAATTTATTATTGAAAATATAGAAACAGACTGATGAGTTTTGAAATGAGATACTATTATTTAATATGTTCACAAGAAAAAACGGAGGGATGATAATGTGGAATAATCTGACGGTAAACGGCTTTCAATTTGAAAATTCAAATGACTACGCTGAAGCCAGACGTGAGGCGGATGCAATTGAATATCTTACCGGTAAAATGGATGTTTCCAATCCTGAAATTGCAATAAAAGTATATTATAAATTGTTGGACAGACAAAATTTGCACACAATTGTAGGATATAATTTCCTTAAACAATTAAGGGATTTCTGCATAAATTCAGGTATTGTAAACGATTCACAGATTAAATCGATAAATATGCCATCCTCTGAGCCTCATTCGGCAAAAATCGAATCCTATGGAGATGAAATATCACTTGAAATCGATTCTGCGATTGATGATACAAAAGAGGAGGTCGACCAGGGCTTTGATGAGTATGATAACAGTGCCAAAAAAACATTATCGGATCTTGAAAAAAAGCTGAAGTGTGATATTCGGTCGCTTCAGGCTAAAGAAAAGAAGCTGAATACCGTTGCAGAGCATTATAGGTTAAAAAACCGTAAGCTTACATGCGTTATTGTCGGATTGGCGTTGATTATTGTATGCTTATTCGGTTTATCAATTTATAAAGGATCTTTACCGTATGATGACGTTGAAACAGAAATCCAGGATAAATATGCTGCTTGGGCTGAAGAGCTTGCTGAAAGGGAAGCGGCTGTAAAGCAGAAGGAGAGCAGTATGGAGGAAGGCGGCTGATTATAAATGGATAGTCTTAAAATTATTATTGCTGATGATGAAAGCAGAATGAGAAAGCTCGTAAAGGATTTTTTGAGCAAAAACGGATATGAAGTAATTGAAGCTGAAAACGGCGAACAGGCAGTTGACCTGTTTTTTTCCGACAAAAACATTTCACTTGTAATTCTTGATATCATGATGCCTAAAATGGATGGCTGGCAGGCCTGCAGGGAAATCAGGGAGCAGTCTAAGGTACCTATTATCATGCTTACCGCAAAAAGTGATGAACGTGATGAACTGTTTGGCTTTGAGCTGGGTGTTGATGAATATATAACAAAGCCCTTCAGCCCCAAGATTCTTGTTGCCAGGGTTGAGGCGATTTTAAGACGTTCCCAGAAGCTTGATGAGGAGGTTCTGGAAATCGGTGGAATCACAATAGATAAGCAGGCACATGAAGTTAAAATAGATGGAAATATAATTGAATTAAGCATAAAAGAATATGAGCTTCTTTTATATTTTGCAATAAATAAGGGAGTTGCTCTTTCACGGGATACTATTCTGAATAATGTTTGGAATTATGATTATTTTGGTGACGCCAGAACAATAGATACCCATGTTAAAAAATTAAGAAGCAAAATGGGTGAGAAGGGAGATTATATCAAAACCATCTGGGGAATGGGCTATAAATTTGATTTCAATTAATTCTGACGGTCTGAAAGGTTTATAAACCGGTGAACATTGATGAGACATTCATTAAAAATTAAAATTACACTTATTTTAACTCTGCTGATATTTGTTCTTGTTGCGCTGAACTGGATTGCAAATGATATATTTCTTCCTAAATATTCTGAATACAGAAAAATCAGTTCATTGGAGGAAACATATAATAAAATTTATGATTTGATCGGTGCCGAGGAATTTTCGTACTCTGAGAATAATACTTCAAAAAAACTTGAAAAGTTTGAAAATGATACAAATAACAGTATTTATATTATTGATCTTTCTGCCATACAGCATGGCTTTGGTTTGACCTTTCTTTATCCCTTTTCCGGAAGTCTGAACGGACAGATGTCAAACCTGCGTAATGAAAGGTATAATAATATCAGAAACGCACTTCAGATATATATTTTTGGAGACGATATCACATCCAATGATGTGGAAAATGTAAAAACTTTAAAAAATTATTACGATATCTATAAAATAAAAGATAATAATGTCGATAGTACATTTATAGACCTTGTTGGTTTTTTGGAAAATCAGAACATGGTTTTCATAAGGACAAATTATTCCAACATAAGGGAAAGTGTTGCCATATCAAACAGCTTTCTTATCCTTACCGGAATTGTTCTGCTGCTTATAGGAATAGTTGTTATGTTTCTGTTCAGCAGGTCACTTACTAAACCGATTTTACAGCTTTCTTCGATTTCGAAGGAAATGGCTGACCTGAAATTCGAAAACCATTATACAGGCAACAGAAAAGACGAAATAGGAGTTTTGGGAAATAATATAAATACTCTGTCTGATAAGCTTGAGGCATCAATAGGAGATCTTAAGGCTGCCAATATTGAGCTGGCCCGAGACAATGCCAGGAAGGATGAAATCGATAGGATGAGAAGGGAATTCCTTTCAAATGTATCCCATGAATTAAAAACACCTATTGCGCTTATACAGGGCTATGCCGAGGGCCTTGCCGAAAACATTAATGATGATGAGGAAGGCAGACAGTTCTACTGTGACGTTATCATAGATGAATCACAGAAGATGAATAAAATTGTCAAAAAGCTTCTCTCATTAAATGAACTTGAATTCGGTAATGTAAAGCCGGAGCTTGAGCGTTTCGATATTGTTGAGCTTACTGATTCGGTTACCCAGTCAGTTAATATACTTGCACGGAAAAATGAAGCTAAGGTTGTATTTAACCGATGCGAACCTATTTATATATGGGCGGACCAGTATATGATAGGCGAGGTCATTACAAATTATCTGAGTAATGCATTAAACCATCTTGGCGGTAAGAAGGTAATTGATATCAGCTTCAGGAAGCACGACGGGAAAGTCAGGGTTTCTGTTTTCAATACAGGTGAAATAATTCCTGAAGAAGAGTTTGATAATATCTGGGAAAAATTTTATAAAATTGATAAGGCCAGAACCAGGGAATATGGTGGAAGCGGAATAGGATTATCAATTGTTAAGGCAATAATCGAATCGCATAACGGAGCCTACGGAGCGCTTAATCACGGGGCCGGTGTGGAATTTTGGTTTGAATTGGATACGGAATAATAAACTTGCAAATAAATTCTGAAAGTGATACAATAATCTTGTGAATTTTTATACAAATCGCAAAAATATTCTTAAAAATGTTTGATAATGTTATAAGTTACTATATTATTTTGTTGCTTTTTTAGTTGGACATGGAGGTCACTGTTGAAAAAACGATTTTTATCCATAGCTTTAATATTGATTATGCTGCTATCTGCCGGTTGTTCATCAGTAAATATTCCTCTTACTGAACAGGAATCTGATGCAATTGCACAGTATAGTGCTTATTTGCTGTTAAAATATGACAATAACAAAAATTCGACGGAAAAGCTTCTTGATTTAGATGATTTAAATGATTTGAAGGAAGAAAAACTGGCGGCTGAAGCAACACCAACACCAACCGTTACACCGACTCCAACACCGACACCTGAACCGACAGCTGAACCGACAGCTGAACCGGAGCCTACAGCTGCAGACAAAGGTGAAGAAAAGGATGACGTAAAATATGCTGAATCCGTATCTGAACTGTTCGGTAAGGATTTTGAAGTCAGCTACAAATCCTTTGTACTTTCTGATGAATATGTGGAAAATGATTATTTTACGGTAAATGCACCCGACAACAAAAAAATACTATCAGTAAATTTTGAAATAAAAAATTCTTCCTCATCAGAGAAATTATTTGAATCGAAAAACAGGAATTTAGTATATACACTTTATACTGATGACAGAAGCTACATTGCTCCTGAAATTTCAATGCTTGGCAACGACATACAGTTTCTTAATGACAAAATAAAGGGTAATTCTACATTTAATGCAGTTTTACTTTTTTATGTGAATGAGAACAGAAAGTCCTTTAAGCTTAGGATTACAAATACTGACAGCGGAAAGGTATTTGACATTAAAATCAATTGATGGAGGCGGGTATGGATACAAACATTTTGCTTGAAAGCGGAACTAATGAACTTGAATTTCTTGAATTTGAAATCGGATCCACAAGTTATGGCATAAATGTTGCTAAAATCAGGGAAATACTTCCCTACAGCTATGCCACACCCATACCGAATTCACACCCCTGCATTGAGGGTGTATATATGCCGAGAGATCAGATCATTACTGTAATCGATCTGAGTAAAAGTCTTGGAATCATAAGGGAACCCAATCCCAAAACGGATATGTTCATTGTTACAAATTTCAATAATTTAAGTGTAGCCTTCCATGTCCATAATGTTATGGGAATACACAGGATTTCCTGGTCTGATATATTAAAGCCCGATGAAGCAATTAATAATCAGGGAAGCGGTGTTGCTACCGGTTTTGTCAAGCAGGGTGAGAAGCTTATTGTTATACTGGATTTCGAAAAAATCGTTTCTGACATAAGCCCTGAAACAGGCTTAAAAATGTCGGATATTGATCAACTTGGCTATAGGAACAGAAACAACTCGCCTATTCTTATTGCAGAGGATTCACCGCTGCTTAACAAGCTTATCCATGACGCACTCTCAAAGGCAGGCTATACTGCTGTTACCGTAACAAACAACGGTAAAGAGGCATATGACCTTTTGTGCGATTTTAAGAAAGCCGGAACCGTCAGGGAAAGGGTTAAATGTGTCATTACCGATATTGAAATGCCTATTATGGATGGGCACAGGCTAACAAAGCTAATAAAAGAGGATTATGATTTAAAGGAAATTCCGGTTGTCATTTTCTCCTCACTTGTTAATGAAGAAATGAAACGTAAGGGCGAGCTTCTTGGCGCTGATGCACAGCTGTCAAAGCCTGAAATCGGTTCACTTGTAAGTGAGATTGATAAACTTCTTGAAAAAAATGAAGCAGGATATTAGGAGACTATATGGCTATTTGCATGATGTGTCACAGAAAAATACCGAATGGTAAACGCTTCTGTGATGAATGTGAAACAATAAGAAAACAGCAGGCAGACGAATCCTATCTGGATAGTCTGCTTAGTTCTGTTTCTTCAAAAAAGCCAGAAAATAATAATAAATCCAAGGATTTTACGGCTGCTTCTTCACCTGCTTCCACAGCACAGTCCAAGCAGGCTGTAATTGATGATGCTTCTGATACTAAAATAAATCCTGAAATGGATGAAATGCTGAACGATCTGTTTTCGGAGCTGGATGAAAGCAGCTTTGGTGACGGTACGGACGAGGCACCTGAAACAGATATAGGTGCTGATGATCTTGCTGCTATTTTTGACGAGGCCGAGAATTCAGTAAATAATAACGTAGAAGCTGCTGAACCGGAGATTTCTGAGGATGACGGATTGTTTGATAATATTTCCGTATTTCCCTCAGAAAACGATTTAGAAAACGAGTATGAAGCTACTTTGGAAGCAGAACCTGAAACAGAACATAAGACAGAGCAGGAGATTTCCGGATTTGATTTTGACACCTCCGGTCTTGGTCCCGGTGACCTTGCCATTCTTAACGGTCAGGAAAATTCCGTGGTTGATATAGACTGGGCCTCTAATTCATCAGATGTTGTCGTTGATTCCGATATCGATGCTTTATTTGAGGAGGTTCCTGCAGACCAGCAGAATTCCGAATATGACGGTGAGGATTTAAATACTATCCTCGGACTTAATAACAATGATGATGAGCTTGATAAAATCATGAATGATATCTCCAATGGAGATTTTAATAAGCATGAGGACGATTCCGACTCAGATTCTGAAATTGATTTGGAAGAAGATGAAGATAAATCCGATAAAAAACCGAAGAAGAACGATAAAGGACCTAAAAAAAGCTTCTGGAAACGCCTTTTCGGTAATATTCTCGACAAGTCACCCGAAGAAATTTTAGAGGATGAAAAAAAGGAAGAAGAGGACCGTGCAGCCAAAAAGGAAAAGGCTGAACAGGATAAGCAGAAGGCTGAAGAAAATAAAAAGCGTGCAGCCGAAGAAAAGGCCCGTCAAAAGGCTGAAGCCGAAATCCGCAAAAAAGAAGCTGACGCACGAAATGCAGCAAAGAAGGCTGAGGAAAAGGAAAAGGCAAAAAAGAAGAAAGAGGAGGCTCTTGCCCTTGCAGAGTTCGAGGTTGAACACGGCCGTATAAACCGTGCAGGTGCAACAATCCTTTTCATTATATTTGCTATATTAACCGTAATCATAATAATCGGTACCAATATTTATTCCTATAATCTGAGTATAGCCAATGCAGAAGAGGATTTTAACATCCAGAAATATAATGAAGCATATTATGAGGTTTATGGTCTGAATATACAGGATGAAGATATCGTGTTATATGACCGTATAATGACTGTAATGTATGTAAATACACAGTTAAATTCCTATGAGTATTATATGACCTCAAATAATGAAGAAAAGGCTTTGGATTCATTACTTAAGGGACTTGAAAAATACGACAAGTATTATTCACTTGCCTCCGCACTTGATATAAGCGACGATCTTGATTATGTAAGGGATGAGATTCTTTTTGAGCTTGAGGAAAAATTTAACCTTACCAAGGAAGAGGCATATAATATGATTGTAATTGATGATTCCATTGATTACAGTGATTCGATTTATGGTCTTCTGGGTTCCTATGATGAATTGAGCCCTTTAATAGACAAGTAAAGAAAATAAAGGATTTTTGAGAGATGAAGGAAATAGCAGTAATTGATTATGATGCCGGGAATACCATGAGTGTAATAAATGCTTTAAAATCCATTGGCATGGATGTAAAGCTGACAAATGATGCAAAGGAGCTTTATAAGGCAGAGCATTGTATTTTCCCGGGTGTTGGTGCATATGCCGATTCCATGAATAAGCTGAAGGAATACGGACTTGTTGAGCCTATTAAGGAAATGGCATTAAAGGGTACGCCTTTTTTGGGTATCTGTCTTGGCATGCAGATGCTTTTTGAAACAAGTAATGAAACAATTGGTACTGAAAACAAAGAATCAGTTGAAGGCTTAGGACTTTTAAAGGGGAATATCAGAGGCTTTGTTGAAAAACCGGAATTTTCACTTAAGGTTCCCCATATGGGTTGGAATTCCATTGAATTCACCCGTAATAATCTGAAGCTTTTCAAGGGTATTCCCAATGGCTCGTATGTATATTTTGTTCATAGCTTTTACCTTGATGCTGTAGACAGAAATGATGTTGCTGCAACTACAGAATATGGTATCCGTTTTGATTCCTCCGTAGAGCATGGAAATCTTTTCGGCTGTCAGTTCCATCCGGAAAAGAGCGGAGATGTAGGTATGCAGATATTAAGAAATTTCTGCGAAATTTAATTTTTACGAGGCTTAAGACTATGTATACAAAAAGAATAATTCCCTGTCTCGATGTAAAGGACGGCAGGGTAGTTAAGGGAACTAATTTTGTTAATTTAAGGGATGCGGGCGACCCCGTTGAGGTTGGTGCAATATATAGCAAAACCGGTGCAGACGAGCTGGTTTTCCTTGATATTACCGCTTCCTCCGACAAAAGAAATACAACGGTTGATATGGTAAGAAGGGTAGCCGAGAATGTATTCATTCCCTTTACCGTCGGCGGTGGAATCAGAACAGTAGATGATTTTAAAACCATTCTTCGTGCAGGTGCAGATAAGGTTGCTATAAATTCTGCAGCGATTGAAAATCCGCAGGTTGTTCACGAGGCCGCAGTAAAATTCGGAAGCCAGTGTGTCGTATGTGCAATTGACGCCAAAAGAAGGCCTGATGGAAACGGTTGGACTATTTATAAATATGGTGGTCGTGTAGATACGGGCATTGATGCTCTTGAATGGACCGAAAAGGTATGGAAGCTTGGATGTGGAGAGATTCTTCTTACCAGCATGGATTGTGACGGCACGAAGGAAGGCTATGACTGTGAACTTACAAGAGCGGTATCTGATATTGTAAACATACCTGTTATTGCATCAGGTGGTGCAGGAAAAATGGAGCATTTCCTTGATGCTTTTGAAAAAGGTCATGCAGATGCAGTACTTGCCGCTTCACTTTTCCACTATAAGGAAATGGAGATCAGTGATCTTAAGGGCTATCTTTCAGACAACGGCATTCCTGTACGTAAGGTATATTAAACATAATAATGCAAGGGCGTGAAAAAATGATATCTCATTAATTTCACGCCCTTGTTTTTTATACTGCTTATTTATAATTATTACTCAGTTTTATTTTCCTCGTCCATTTTTCTTAATGCAGAGGAGAGCATCAGCTTAATTCTGTTGAGCTGGTTAACCTCACTTGCACCGGGGTCATAATCAACTGCAACAATGTTTGATTCAGGATAGCATCTTCTTAGCTCCTTAATAACACCCTTGCCGACAATATGGTTTGGCAAGCAGGCAAACGGTTGTGCACAGACAATATTCGGTGCACCGGATTTGATAAGCTCGACCATTTCTCCCGTTAAGAACCAGCCTTCACCGGTCTGATTTCCTATAGAAGCAATCGGAGCCGCATACTCTGCAAGCTTTTCAATTCTTGTAGGCGGTTCAAATCTGTTACTCTTTTCAAGCTCTTCACGTGCCGTATGACGACAGAATTCAATTACCTTTATAAGGAAATTGTTAAACCTTGCGTCCTTTTTACTTTTACCGAGTATCTCATATTTATACTGCGCATCATATGAACAGTAGAGTATAAAGTTAATGATTTCAGGGCAGATAACCTCGGCTCCTTCACTCTCAAGCAGCTCAACAAGATGGTTGTTTGCCGTAGGCATGTATTTTACAAGGATTTCTCCAACAACTCCGACCTTAGGTTTACGGACTGTTTCATCGATTTCAAATTCATCGAATTCCTTAACCATCTGCTTAACATTTCGCTTATATTCGTTCCAAAAGAGGGTATATCTGTGGTCAAGTCTTGATACTGATTTTGAGCAGATATCAAGCCACTTCTTATAAAGTTCGTTAGCAGACCCGGGAATCTTTTCATAAGGACGTACACGGTAAAGCAGCTTCTGGAAAAGGTCTCCGTAGCAAAGTGCGTGCATAACCTTGACAATAAGTCGTGGTGTAAATTTAAAGCCCGGATTTTTTTCTATTCCGGAGGTACTTATGGAAATAACAGGTACCTGAGAATAGCCTGCTTTAGCAAGAGCACGTCTGATAAGTCCTATATAATTTGTTGCACGGCAGCCTCCACCTGTCTGGGTATAGAATACGGCAACCTTGTTTACATCATATTTACCTGACTGCAGTGCTGAAATAACCTGCCCAACAACTATAAGTGAAGGGAAGCAGGCATCGTTATTAACATATTTAAGACCGATATCAACACAGTTTCTGTCATCATTCTTTAATATGTCAATGTTATAGCCTTCTGAACGGATTGCAGCCTCCAAAACATCAAAATGTATAGGTGACATTCTTGGAGCAAGTATTGTGTAGTCCTTACGCATATCCTTTGTGAAAATGACACGATCATGCGCCGCAGAATGAATATGAGGCGTATAATTGTTCCTTTCACGGTCACGGATAGCTGAAAGAAGAGAACGTATACGAATTCTTGCAGCACCAAGGTTGTTAACTTCATCAATCTTCAGAACAGTATAAATTTTACCTGAAGCTGTAAGAATATCTGAAACACCGTCTGTTGTAACAGCATCAAGACCGCATCCAAAGGAATTCAGCTGTACAAGCTCGAGATTTTTCTGAGTCCTTACAAAGGAAGCAGCAGCATAAAGACGACTGTGATACATCCACTGGTCAACAACAATCAGAGGTCTGTCAACCTTTCCGAGATGCGAAATGCTGTCCTCTGTTAATACGGCTACACCGTAGGAATTTATCATTTCAGGAATACCATGGTTTACCTCTGGGTCGATATGATAGGGACGACCGGCAAGAACAATTCCTTTTTTTCCTGTACGTTTGAGATATTCAAGGGTTTCCTCACCCTTTCTCATAATATCATTACGCGCATGGGCCATTTCACTCCATGCCTCATGGACAGCCGCAATTACCTCATCATGTGTAAAATCCTGATAATATCTTTTATCTTTATCCGTAAAGAGCTTTACGAGGCGGTTTGTAATGATTTCCTCGGATTCAAAGGACATAAAAGGATTTTCATAAATTATATCCTCATCGCGAAGCTCTTCGACATTGTTTTTAATATTTTCACCATAGGAGGTTACAATAGGGCAGTTATAATGGTTTCCTGCGCCATCGGCCTCAATTCTCTCATAGGGAAGGCAGGGATAGAAGATAAACTTACATCCCTCCTTAATAAGCCACATAATATGACCATGTGCCAGCTTTGCAGGGTAGCATTCTGATTCCGAGGGAATTGATTCAATACCTAATTCATAAATTTTCCTGGTAGAATTCGGTGAGAGCACAACCCTGTACCCGAGCTTAGTAAAAAACGTAAACCAGAAGGGATAGTTTTCATACATGTTCAGTACTCTTGGAAGACCAACAGTACCTCGCCTGGCATTTTCTTCCTTCAAGGGAGTGTAGCCGAATATTCTTTCAAGCTTATATTCGAACAGATTTGGAATATTTTCACGGTTCTTTTCGCCACCGATACCACGTTCGCAACGGTTTCCTGAAATGAATCTTCTTCCGTCACTGAATTTATTTATGGTAAGCATACATGTATTTGTACATCCCTTACATCTGCTCATTGAGGTTTCAAAGGTTAATGCGGAAATTTCATCAAATGAGAGCATTGTGGACTTCTGTCCTTCAAAGTTCTTCCTTGCAATAAGGGCAGCACCAAAGGCACCCATGATTCCGGCAATATCAGGACGAATGGCATCACACCCGAGTATTTTTTCAAATGCCCTTAGAACAGCATTGTTATAGAAGGTACCACCCTGAACAACAATGTTTTTACCAAGATCCTTAGGGTCAACGACCTTAATAACCTTATATAAAGCATTTTTGATAACGGAATATGCAAGACCGGCTGAAATATCCGCAACCGTTGCACCTTCCTTCTGTGCCTGCTTTACCTTGGAATTCATAAAAACTGTACATCTTGAACCAAGGTCAATGGGATTTTCGGCAAAAAAGGCTATTTTAGCAAAATCACTGATTTCATAATTAAGTGACTTTGCAAAGGTTTCTATAAAAGAACCGCAGCCTGAAGAACAGGCCTCATTCAGCTGGACGGAATTTACTGCATGCTCCTTTATGCGGATGCATTTCATATCCTGACCGCCGATATCAAGAATACAGTCTACATCAGGGTTAAAAAATTCCGCAGCACTGTAATGGGCTACTGTTTCAACCTCGCCCTCATCAAGCATTAATGCTGATTTTAGCAAAGCTTCACCATAGCCGGTAGAACAGGAACGAACAATTTTTACATTTTCCGGAAGCTGGCTGTAGATTTCCTTGATTGACCGGATGGCAGTTTTAAGCGGACTTCCGTTATTATTTGAATAAAACGAATAAAGAAGCTCACCCTTTTCACCAACAAGTGCAACCTTAGTAGTAGTTGAACCGGCATCGATTCCAAGAAAAGCATTGCCCTTATATGAAGCTAAATCTGCTTTTTTAACATTGTGCTGCTTATGTCTGTCATTAAAAGCGTCAAAGTCCTTTTCGGACGCGAAAAGAGGTTCAAGTCTGTTTACCTCAAACTTAATTTTAACATGCTCCTTAAGCTTTTTTGAAAGCTCGGCAAGCTCAATGGCTTTAAGTGTTTTTTCATCCCTGAGTCTTCCACCCGGAAGTGTATTTGAATTATATGCAGCACCGATTGCAGCAAAAAGATGTGAATTTTCGGGATGTATTGCTGTTTCTTCAGTAAGATTAAGGGTTCTGATAAAGGCATTACGTAATTCAGAAAGGAAGGTAAGAGGTCCTCCCAGAAAGGCAACCTTACCACGAATGGGCTTTCCACAGGCAAGTCCGGAAATTGTCTGATTAACATCAGCCTGGAAGATTGAAGCAGAAAGATCAGGCTTTGTAGCACCCTCGTTAATCAGAGGCTGAATGTCAGTTTTTGCAAAAACACCGCAACGTGCGGCAATAGGATAAATTGCCTTATATTCTTTTGCATATTCATTCAATCCAAGTGCATCAGTTTTAAGGAGCGAGGCCATCTGGTCGATAAAGGAACCGGTACCTCCGGCACAGATACCATTCATTCTCTGTTCAAGAGTAGAACCGAAATAAATGATTTTTCCATCCTCGCCGCCAAGTTCAATTGCTACATCAGGCTTCACAGGAAGCTTTTCTACTGTAGTTGCAACTGCAATTACCTCCTGTGTGAAATCAATTCCTAATAAATCTGCAATTGCAAGTCCGCCGGAGCCCGTAATGGAGCAGTAAGCCTTTGCACCAGGGCAGGTCTTTAAGGAATTATCAATCAGTTCTGCAAGCGTTTCCTGTATATTTGCGTAGTGCCTTTTATATTCACTGTAGAGTATATTGTTTTTTTCATCCAAAAGCGCAACCTTAACTGTTGTTGAGCCGATATCTATACCATATCTGTACATAAACACCTCATATGGGTCGATTTATAATAAATAAGAAAGAATTATTTACTAAACCCAAACATTTTCCAATTATATCAAAAGGAAAAATAAAATGCAACGAGAAAAAATATTAGCTTTCCCAATATTGTTTTATTGTATTTTTTTATTGTATATTTATAGATTCGGTGATATAATTATGCTGTTAATTTGTGTAGACATGCAGACTTATATTATTAATAATATATTCTGCAGGTCATGATTTTGCCTGTTTAGCACCATAAAGGATGTTCTGCTTATGATTAAAAACAAAAACATTTTAGATATTTTGAAGGTTGTCGGTTTAATTATATGTGTTATTATTGCAATAACCTTATTTATTATGAACGTTAAACTGGCACCAAAATCAGGTCAGTCATATGTTGTCGGAAATATGAATGTTACAACCGATAATATCATCGGAATAATTATGTCACTTATCGGTATGTGCTGTATTATAATGGTTACCGTGGACTATCGCAGAGGACGTCTTACAGCATATATATTCCTGACTTTTTCGCTTATCTTTATGGTTATCGGTATTTTCAGGACAAAAAATCTTTCATCACTTCCCGGTATTTTTAATTCCATTGTATCAGCAATCTCAGTCACGCTGATTTACTGGCAGCTCTCAAAAAGTAACAGGGCTGCGGTAACTGATTATATGACCGGGCTTAAAAACCGTCGGGGTCTGGTAAATTATATTGAAAAAAAGGTTACGGAAAAAAATAAACTGTTCCTGATATATCTTGAGCTTGACAATTTCCGTGCAATCAACGACAATCTTGGACATAAGTATGGCGATATGATTATACGTATTGTTGCCAAGCGTCTTAACAACTATTCCGATAAGGATACATTTGTAAGCCGTATCGGAGGTGCCGAATTTGCTGTTGTAATCGGAAGTAAACATGACCCGAAGGAATTTGCCACAAAGCTGACTGAAACAATCGGTAAAAACATTTCAATAAAGAACGGTGATAATTCCATAAACATTAACCTGGCAGTTTATGCCGGAATTTCAGAGTATCCTTTAAATTCGATTGAAGCAGATGAGCTTTTAAAGTTCGCTGATATAGCAATTTATCATGCAAGGAATAAAGGTCAGGGCAAGAAGGTTCTTTTCTTCGACAAGAAAATGAAGGATGAGCTTTCACGTGCCATTGAACTTGAGAAAATAGTAAAAGAGGCCCTTGAAAAAAATTGGTTTTATCTTGTTTTCCAGCCTCAGTATAAAATTACCGGAAAGGTTCTGAGGGGCTTTGAAACACTTTTAAGATTACGCCTTCCTGACGGAACAATGGTAAGCCCGGCCGAATTCATTCCCGCAGTTGAAAAAACAGATGTAATTCTTGCGCTTGATGATTATGTACTTGTTCATGCCATGGAGGAGGCCAAAAATCTTATGAATACCTCCGGAAAGGATGGTATTACCTTCGGTATCAATGTTTCTGCAAAGAGTATTTCAAATGAGGATTTTGTAAGCAAAATCAAAAAAGCCATTTATGATACAGGTTTTCCTGCAAATAATCTTGAAATTGAGATTACAGAATACTCGTTAGCTGATAACATTATTGTTACACTGAATAATATCAACCTTCTCCGTTCAATGGGCGTAAAAATTGCACTTGATGATTTCGGAACGGGATATACTTCAATTGCACAGGTTCTTGATATGCCTATTGATTTATTAAAGATTGACAAGACGCTTATTGATGATATATATGATAAGCCTGTTAACAGGGATTTTGTCGATTCCATCATTTACATGGGTCATCTTATGAATTGTGAGGTTATTTCAGAGGGCGTAGAGCTTGCTGAGCAGCTGAGCTTCCTTATGGATCACGAATGTGATTATATACAGGGTTATCTGTGGGGAAAGCCTTTAACCTATTACGATGCACTTGATCTGTGCAAAAATTCAAATTGATTTGGAGGCTCAAAAATTGAGCGAAGTAATTTTAAAGAAAAGTGATTTTTATTATGATCTTCCTGAGAGACTTATTGCCCAGGATCCGTTAGAAAACCGTTCCTCATCACGTTTACTTGTATTAAATAAAAACAACGGTAGCTTTTCACACACACATTTTAATCATATTGTAAATTATCTTCATAAGGGCGACTGTCTTGTCATTAACAATACTAAAGTAATTCCTGCAAGACTTATCGGAGTACGTCTGGTAGATGATATTGTACCGCAGAAGGGCTTTGATGCACCTAAGCCCGGCGCCATTGTTGAGGTGCTTTTATTAAAAAGACTTGAGAACAACAATTGGGAGGCAATTGTTAAGCCCGGTAAAAAGCTTAGGGAGGGTGCAAAAATAAGCTTTGGCAACGGTGAACTTAAGGCTGAGGTAATCGAAGTCAAAGAGGATGGTAACCGTATTGTCCATTTTGAATTCGAAGGTATTTTTGAGGAGATTCTTGACCGATTAGGTACAATGCCGCTTCCACCTTATATTACACATGAATTAAAGGATAAAAACAGATATCAGACAGTATATGCAAAATATGAGGGCTCTGCTGCAGCTCCGACTGCCGGTCTTCATTTTACGCCTGAGCTGCTCGACGAAATACGTTCTAAAGGAATCGAGATTGCAGAGGTTACACTTCATGTCGGACTTGGTACCTTCCGTCCCGTGAAGGAGGATAATGTACTTGAGCACCATATGCATAGTGAATTTTATCAGGTTTTACCTGAGGAAGCAGAAAAAATAAACAGATGCCGTGCAAATGGCGGAAGAATAATTTGCGTAGGAACAACAAGCTGCAGAACAGTTGAATCTGCTTCGACTGAGGATGGTATTGTTCATGCAGGATGTGCAAATACTGAAATTTTTATATATCCGGGTTATAAGTTTAAGGTTTTAGATTGCCTTATTACAAATTTCCACCTTCCCGAATCTACACTTATTATGCTTGTAAGCGCACTTGCAGGACGAGAAAACGTGCTCCGGGCTTACAGTGAGGCAGTTAAAGAGGAATACAGATTCTTTTCCTTTGGCGATGCCATGTTTATTACTGACGTAGATAAAGAAAATAATGAAGAATAATTTTAAACTTTTTGAAAAGTTTATATTGAAATTATCATTAATATGTCTTATATTTGTGATATTTGGATTAGAAAGTAAAGCTAATGCTGCCACAGATATCAGAGTAGGACTTGAACACCTGTATAAGGATAAGAATGTAATAACAATTTACAATACCTCTTTAAAGATGGGCTATTCTGTTAATGATTCGTATAAGGCAGAGGTCATTTTAAAGTCACAAAACGGATTTAGTTTCGAACCGATAAATTCCGTTTTTTTTCATGAAGAAAACTATTATTCCTCATACAGTGCCGCATATAAGGCTGCGCAGAACAGAATTGTTGATAAAATGAAGCCTTATATATGCAGCTGCGGCAGAAATAAATGGCGGCTTTATTACACTGAAAAGGATAAAATGCCTGATAATTGTGTGAAATGCAATGAAACAGGTATTTATAAAATAACCTTCGGTAACAAAACCATTCTTGCCGATTGCAGTGAATCATCGGCATATCCGCAGTTTAAGGCTGCAGGAGGTGAGCAGTGTCTTTCACTGGGTACAAGAAAATACCGCGGCAGAATAGAAATCGGCAGATACTGCAAGTCTACGCTTACAGCTGTCAATATCGTTAATATTGAAAACTATCTGAAGGGTGTTGTTACCTGTGAAATGAATTCCACCTGGGAACCGGAAGCGCTGAAGGTACAGGCTGTGTGTGCAAGAAGCTACGCGTTTGCAAAGTGCAGCTTCAGCTCGGATACCTCACTTAAAACACCATATGTCATAAATGATACCGATTCCTCACAGGTTTACGGCGGCTATAGTCTTGAAACAAATGCTTCTGTATCCGCTGTACTAAAAACTAAAGGAGAGGTTCTGTATTCTGAAGGCAAGCCGCTGATTACCTATTATTCATCAACAAGTGGCGGTGCAACCGATTTTTCCTCTGATATCTGGGGTGGAAACAGCTTTAACTATATCGGCGTGTTTGATGAATATGAAACCGAGCCTGAAAAACGTCCCTGGACAGTAAAGTATACAAAAAATGAATTTGAAGCATTGCTCAGGAACAAAGGCTATTCAATAGAAAATGTAACCGATGTATTTCCTGAAATATTATCGGATTCAGGCAGGGTAACATCATTGAAAATAAAAAGCTCCGGTGGAAATGTATCAATATCGGGTTCAAAGCTAAGGTCCTTATTTGGCTTACCGTCTACGAAATTCATTGTAGTATCAGCTGATAATTATGATAATTATTCGGTATATGCCCTGGATGGCAGCAATAATATGAAAGCCTCACAGGCATCTGATTATTACATTATAAGTGGTCAGGGAGATGTTTCGGAAATATCCGGAAATACAGATCAGATGGTTATAATATCTGATAGTAATATGACAAATTTCCCGCTTACAAAACCTAAAACGGATGAAATATGGTTTTTGGGTATGGGTTCAGGACATGGGATCGGGATGAGTCAGTCCGGTGCAAACGGAATGGCCAAGGCAGGCTTTGATTATAAGGCTATTTTATATTATTATTTTAAGGATTCAATACTGGGAAAATATTGATTCTGTCATTTTTTGGAAGGACATTTGATTTTTATGAAGAGGTTATTTCTGGTATTTAATTTAGTCGGTCTGATAGTACTCTGTGCCGGTTGTTCTGCATTTGAAAAACAGGATTTTTCAAATATTCTGATGCCTATAAAAACAGTATCAGCAAAGGATGGAACAGCAAATTCCGATACAGATATTTTTACGGCAGAAGACATAATGGAAGAATTGGGCAAATATACTTCACCTGATGAAGAAAATGAACCAAACGAGGTCAAAACTGAACCTGAAACGCCTTCAGATGAAGCTGGCAACATAAATTCAGAGGATAAAACCCCTACAGATATCCCGGACGAAACGGTATCAGCTGAGACACAAAAGGCTTTAGACGAATCATCGGAAAATCCGATAAAGGACGAAAACGCATCTGATGAAACGGAGCAGACAGCAAATACAGATGAGGCTATTATCGGGGATATACAGGGAACTGCCGTTACAGATACGGATGGTTCCGTAATTATCCTTAAAAATGTTGCAGACATGACTGATGAGGAATTTGCCGAGCTTGCACCGACAACACGAATGAGTTTTGAGGAACTTGTCGGTGATAATGGTGTTTATAACGGATATCCTGAATTCTTTCCGTATCCTGATACCTATAAAATCGTTGTAGACCTGACATATGAGCTTGTAATGATATATAGAAAGGATATTAACGGCGATTATGTCATTCCTGTAAGATATATGAAATGTTCCAGCGGCGGAAGCGGAAACGATACACCGGACGGAACCTTTAAAATGCGGGATTACCGTGTAAGGTTTGCTCTCTTTAGGAATACGAATTCTTATGCACAGTATTGGAGCCTCATTACAGGTAAGATTTATTTCCATTCAATCCTTTATGATAAGCTGGATGCATCTACGTATTCCACAACCGCATATAATAATCTTGGCAAAAAATGTTCACATGGCTGTATCCGACTTACAGTACCTGATGCAAGATGGATTTGGTATAATATAGCACCTGAAACAGTATGTGAAATTAAATATGGCACAAAAGAAGATACAGAAACAATTGCAATCCGTGACCGGCTTCAGCTTGTTCCGCTTCCCGAAACCCGTGTGAAGCTTAAAAAGGGTGAAATTCCGCAGACAGACAATTGGACCATTGAGGATATTCCCCAGGAGGTTCCTTTTGTAAACGGATCTCAGGATTGAATAATAGAAAGGTATGGTTAAAGAAATGTCCGACAATACTTCGTTAAAGGATGTCGCATCACGTGTACATGAATTGAGAGAGCTCTCAGGAATTTCCATTCACGAGATGTCAGAATTTACCAATATGTCCATAGAAGAATATATGGCACTTGAAGAAGGAAAGGTTGATTTTTCGTTTTCATTTATTTATAAATGCGCCGAAAAATTTGGCGTAGATATTTCTGATATTCTTCAGGGATCAAGTCCTAAGCTGGTTTCATATTCAGTTGTAAGAAAGGGTAAGGGTGTTCCGATTGCCGGAAATGATGCCGGAGAATACCTCAATATGGCTCCAAATTTCAAGCATAAAATGGGAGAGCCTTTTTTCTGCCGCCTTCCATACGATGCTGATGCAGCTGATAAGCCCATGCAGCTTCACGTTCACAATGGACATGAGGTAACAATCATAACAAAGGGAACCATGAAGCATCAGTTTGGTGACAGAATTGAAACACTTCACCCCGGCGATGTTATTTATTTCGACAGCACAACTCCTCATGGTGAGCTTGCAATCAACGGACAGGATTGTGAATTTTTCACTGTTATAATGAAGCCTGATGAGGTAAGCCTTGCAGATGCGATTACAAAGGAAACAAGCTGGGCACCGGAATCCATCATCCAGGATGAGCCTGAAACCGGTCTTGTATACGAAAAATTCATTAAAACCAAAATAGATGGTAACGGTCTGCTTAAGGAAATTAAATTTAAGCATGAAAATTCCTTTAACTTTGCATATGATGTTGTTGATGCAATTGCTAAAAAGAATCCTGAAAAGCTTGCAATGCTTTATGTTGATGAGCAGAAAAAGGACAGAAGATTTACGTTCGGTGAAATAAGCAGGCTTTCTTCACAGGCCGCAAATTATTTCAGAAGCATCGGTATCCAGAAGGGGGACCGTGTAATGCTTGTTCTGAAGCGCCATTATCAGTTCTGGATATCGATTGTTGCTCTTCATAAGCTTGGTGCAATTGCCATACCTGCAACGAGCCAGCTTGTAAAGCATGATTTTGAATACAGATTTAATGCTGCGGGTGTTGAAGCAATCATATGTACTCCCGAGGATAATGTTCCGTATAATGTTGATCTTGCACAGCCCGCAAGCCCTACATTATCGAAAAAAATTGTCGTAAACCGGTCAAAGGATAACTGGGATTACGAGAACAAAGAAGGCTGGGAGTTCTTCGATGACAATATTTCAAAATTCCCCGATACCTTCTTAAGACCTCAGGGAAGCATTGCTGCCAGCGGTGACGATCTGATGCTCATGTTTTTTACTTCAGGTACAACCGGATACCCTAAAATAGCTACACACAGCTATAAATATGCACTTGGCCATTTCATTACAGCGAAATACTGGCATAATATCAAGCCCGACGGACTTCATCTTACAGTATCGGATACCGGCTGGGGCAAGGCTTTGTGGGGTAAGCTTTATGGTGCATGGCTGAATGAAGCAGCTGTATTTGTTTACGATTTTAACAGATTTAATGCTGCAGACCTGCTTCCTATGTTTGCAAAATATGGTATTACTACCTTCTGTGCACCGCCTACAATTTTCAGGTTCCTCATTAAGGAGGATTTGTCACAGTATGATCTGAGCTCAATTCAGTATGCAACCACTGCAGGTGAGGCGTTGAACCTTGAGGTATATAACAAATTCTATGAGGCTACCGGCATTAAGCTGATGGAGGGCTTCGGCCAGACCGAAACAACACTTACCGTGGCAAATCTTGTCGGAAGCAAGAACAAGCCCGGTTCAATGGGTAAGCCTTCACCGCTTTATGATGTTGATATTCAGCTTCACGATGGAACAAGTGCTGCAGTAGGTGAGGTTGGTGAAATCGTAATCAAAACCGACAAGAAGGTTCCTTGCGGTCTGTTCAGAGGCTACTACAGAAATGACGAAAAGACAATCGAAGCATGGCATGACGGAGCTTATCACACCGGTGATACAGCCTGGAGGGATGAGGATGGCTATTTCTGGTATGTAGGACGTACCGATGACCTGATCAAATCCTCCGGCTACCGAATCGGACCCTTCGAGATTGAAAGCGTCATAATGGAGCTTCCTTATGTTCTTGAGTGTGCTGTTACCGCAGCTCCCGACCCTGTGCGCGGTCAGGTAGTTAAGGCAACCATTGTATTAACAAAGTCAGCAACACCTTCAGAAGAACTTAAAAAGGAAATCCAGACCTATGTCAAGGTCCATACCGCTCCCTACAAATATCCGAGAATAGTTGAATTTGTAGATGAGCTTCCAAAAACAATCAGCGGAAAGATAAAACGAGTTGAATTGAGGGCCAAGGACAACCTTTAATCTGAATATTATATTCTTCATAAACTGCATCCTGATTTCAGGGTGCAGTTTTTTAATCCGGAATAGCAGTATTTAATAACAATATGTATTTAAAATCTTTATATACCTGTTATTTATGAAGTTTATTATATAGTTTTTTAATGAAACATTATAAACATTTCAAATACAATTTATATTAAATTTGTACAACTTGTTGAATTTATCATATATTGTTTTATACAAATTGAATAATCAGAACAATATAAAAAGTTGTAAAATATTACAAAAAAAGGTTGCCATATCGTTGAAAATTTAGTAAAATGTACAAAGGCGGTATTTCAAAAGAAGGTAAACGAAATATACGACAATTATGTATTGGAGGATTTTCAGATGAACACTTACAAAAGTGAAGATATCCGTAACGTTGCTATTTTAGGACATGGCGGATGTGGTAAGACAACTCTTATTGAGGCAATTGCTTTAAATAAGGGCATTATTTCAAGAGCAGGTCGTGTTGAAGATGGTTCAACAATCAGCGACTATGACAAAGAAGAGCAGAAGAGAGGCTTCTCGATCAGCACATCACTTATTCCAATTGAGCATGATGGAATTAAGATAAATTTCCTTGACTGTCCCGGATATTTTGATTTTGTAGGTGAAGTTGAAGAAGCTTTAGATGCGGCCGGCGCTGCCATTATCGTTGTTAACGCTAAGGCAGGAATTGAAGTTGGTACAATCAAGGCCTGGGAATACTGTGAAAAGAAGAAGCTTCCCAGAATGTTCTTTGTTACAGCAATGGACGATGCTAATGCAAATTATACAAAGGTTATCGAGGACCTCGTTGAAAACTTCGGTACAAAGGTAGCTCCTTTCCATACACCTATTTATGATGGTGAGAAATTCATCGGATTCGTTAACGTTGTAAAGATGGGTGCAAGAACCTTTACAAAGGATGGCTACAAGGATTCAGGTGATATTCCTGCAGATGTAAAGGATTCAGCTGATGAATGCCGTCACGCACTTCTTGAGGCAGTTGCCGAGTCAAGTGAGGAGCTTATGGAGAAGTATTTCGCTGAGGAAGAATTCACTCAGGAGGAAATCGACGGCGCCCTTCATTCAACAGTATTTGACGGAAGTACAGTCCCGGTTCTTATCGGCTCTTCAATTAACAATGCCGGTATGATTATGCTTTTAAATGCAATCAAGGATTTCCTTCCTTCACCTTTAAACCATAAGGTAGTTGGAAAGAGTGCAAAGGACGACAGCGAATTTGCAGCAAATTATGATATCAGCAAGCCTATGTCAGCTAAGGTTTTCAAGACCATCGTTGACCCGTTCATCGGTAAATACTCACTTGTAAAGGTTTGCTCAGGTGTTCTTAACTGCGACACACCTATTTACAATTACTCCAAAGAAACAGAAGAAAAAATTTCCCGTCTTTATATCCTTCGCGGTAAGGATGCAATCGAGGTTAAGGAGCTTAACCCCGGTGATATCGGAGCAATTGCAAAGCTTTCAAATACACAGACAGGCGATACCCTTTCAACAAAGGCAAATCCCATTGTATTTGAACCGGCTGTATACAGCAAACCTTATGACTATAAGAAGGTTGATACAAAGAATAAGGGTGATGAAGATAAATTTGCACAGGCTATGTCAAAGCTTTGCGAAGAGGACAGAACCCTTAAGCTTGTACTTGATAAGGAAAACCGTCAGACACTTATGTATGGTATAGGCGGACAGCAGCTTGATATCGTTGTAAGCAAGCTTTCACAGAGATATAAGGTTGAGGTTGAACTCAGCAAGCCCAGAGTACCTTATCGTGAGACCATCAGAAAGATGGTTGAGAAACAGGGTAAGCATAAGAAGCAGTCAGGCGGACATGGACAGTATGGTGATGTTCATATCAGATTCCAGCCCTCAGGCGATATGGAAAAGGCATATGTATTTGATGAGGAAGTTGTTGGTGGTGTAGTTCCGAAGAACTTCTTCCCTGCAGTAGAAAAAGGACTTGCAGAGTCAGTTCTTAAGGGACCTCTTGCAGGATATCCCGTTGTCGGACTTCGTGCTACCTTGTTCTATGGTTCATATCATCCTGTAGATTCATCAGAGCAGGCCTTCAAGATGGCAGCTAAGCTGGCTTTCAAGGCAGCATTTAATGATCCTAAGGAAAACTGCAGCCCTTGCCTGCTTGAGCCCATTACTTCCATGAAGGTTCTTGTTCCCGACAAGTTTACCGGTGATATCATGGGCGACCTTAACAAACGTCGTGGCCGTGTTCTTGGTATGAATCCTGTTGCCGGAGGAAAGCAGGAAATCATGGCTGAGGTTCCGCTTGCAGAGCTTTACGGATATTCAACAGATCTTCGTTCAATGACCGGTGGTATCGGCGATTTCTCATATGAGATTGACCGCTATGAGCAGGCTCCTTCAGATGTTCAGGCTAAGGTTGTTGAGGAAGCAGCTAAGTATATGACAGAGGATGAAGAGGAATAAATTGCATCGGGCAATTGTTATGAAAAAATTATCTGAAAAAGACCATCGCGAATGCGGTGGTCTTTTTTTACGTGTGGGGACAGATAAACTGTTGTTTTAGGGACAGGTTTTGACAATTTAGGAACCGTCCCCCTTAAAAATGGTTGCTTATTTTGGTGTGTTGTTGTATAGTAACGTACATGGGATAAAATTAGATGTATTGATAAAGGGTTTTTTAGTATGTTTGAACGTTTTTTTCCGTCTGAATGGGTAGACTCAACTTATAATATTGATTATCAGAAATACTATGATAAAGGATATCGTGGTATTATTTTTGATATTGATAATACACTGGTTCCTCATGGAGCTGATGCAGATGACAGGGCAGTTGAGTTATTCAACACACTGAGGACTATCGGATTTGATGTCTGCCTTTTATCAAATAATAAGAAACAGCGCGTGGAACGTTTTAACAAGGATGTTAAAGCTAATTATATTTTTAAGGCACAGAAGCCGTATTCAAGAAATTATTATCAGGCTGCAACTATGATGAAGATTTCCATTAAATCGGTTCTGTGTATCGGAGATCAGCTCTTTACGGATATTTATGGCGGAAATCTTGCAGGTATTCATACAATTCTGGTAAATCCGATTGATAAAAAAGAAGAGATTCAGATTGTTTTAAAAAGAATACTTGAAAAACCCGTGCTTTGGCGATATAAAAGGAAGTTGAAAAAAGCAGGAGTGGATTATCCGCATAAGATAAGAATTTAGTCGGAGGCATAAGGATTTTTATGAATATTATGATAATTAACGGTCCTAATATGGATATGTTAGGTGTGATTGAACCGGATATTTACGGAACATCGGATTATGATGACTTATGCTGTCAGCTTGATGAATGGGCAGACGATTACGGCTTTATGCTTGATGTCCGCCAGAGCAATTATGAGGGTGAAATTATCGAATTCATTCACGATGCTTTTGAGGACAATTTTGACGGTGTAATAATAAATCCTGCTGCCTTTACTCATTACAGCTATGCAATAAGGGATGCACTTATGCTTTTGGACTGTCCCGTTGTTGAGGTCCATATAAGTGATACCGATAACAGGGAGTCCTTCAGAAAGCTTTCAGTCATTAAGGATATCTGTGCTAAACAGATTATCGGAAAGGGCTTTGAAGGCTACAGGGAAGCATTGGAATTCTTTTTCTGATAAATCATCAGTACAATTTAAAGGTAAAATATAATATATTGGGGAATCTATATAATATAGCAACATAAGGATTATTATGAAAAATTCAACATCTGAAATTAAGACAGAAAATAAAATGGGTGTATTGCCCGTAAACAAGCTGCTGATTACCATGTCGCTGCCCATGATGGCATCTATGCTGATACAGGCTATGTATAACATCGTGGACAGTATATTTGTGTCAAGAATAAGTGAAAATGCACTTACAGCAGTTTCACTTGCAACTCCGCTTCAGTTTTTACTTATTGCACTTGGTGCAGGAACAAGCGTCGGTATAAATGCCATATTATCCAAGGCTCTTGGCAGCAAGGATAACGAAACTGCAAATAAGGCTGCACAGAACGGTATTTTCCTTGCCTTCATGAGCTTCCTTCTTTTTGTTATCATCGGGCTGACACTTGTTAAACCCTTTTATTATTCACAGACAAAGGATATAGTTGTTGATTCAGCAGATATTGCCCTTGCCCAAAAAAATGCAAACGAAATATATGAATATGGAGTTCAGTATTTATCGATAGTTCTTACCTGCTCATTTGGTATATTTTTCCAGTTCGTTTTTGAAAGAATCCTTACGTCTACCGGACGGACACTTCTTACAATGTTCACACAGGGAACAGGCGCAATTATCAATATTATACTGGATCCCCTGTTTATTTTCGGATATCACGGATTTCCCGAAATGGGAGTTGCAGGCGCAGCAATATCAACCGTTATAGGTCAGGTTTCAGCCGCTGTTTTTGCGATGATACTTAATATCAAAAAGAATCCTGAAATCAGTATCAGTATGAAAAAGTTCAGACCGGACGGCAGAATGATCTGGGCCATTTACAAAATCGGTATTCCCTCAATCATTATGCAGGCTATCGGCTCTGTAATGAATTACATAATGAACAAAATACTTATATCGTTTACTCCTACAGCAGTAGCGGTATTCGGTATTTATTACAAGCTTCAGAGCTTCATATTTATGCCGATTTTCGGACTGAACAACGGAATGATTCCTATAATTGCATACAATTTCGGAGCAAACAGAAGAAGCAGACTGATGAAAACCTGGAAGCTCGGCTGGCTTTATGCGACAATTCTGATGCTTTTAGGTACAGCTGCATTTGAACTGATTCCCGAGGTACTGCTCAGTTTATTTGAAGCAACACCTGAGCTTCTTGAAATTGCGGTTCCGGCGCTCAGGATAATCGGAGTCCATTTCCCTGTGGCAGGCTTTTGCATTGTTACCGGTACATTGTTCCAGTCACTCGGAAAGAGTGTTTACAGTATGATTACCTCCATAATGAGACAGATTGTTGTACTTATTCCTGCTGCGTTATTATTAGCAATGCTAAACAATGTAGACTATGTATGGCTTGCATTTCCGATTGCAGAAGTAATGTCGGCAATAGCAACAATATTCTTCTTTATATTGGTCAAAAAGAAGGTTATTAATAAAATTGGTGATGTTGAAACATGATAATTAAAACAATATTTTAAGGATTTTAAAAAAAGTATTGAAATTCTTGAAAGATTAATATACAATGAGTTAGTTAATTGAATTATATTATTTGGAGGATTTTTTATGATTTCAGCAGGTGAGTTTAGAAATGGTATGACACTCGAAGTTGAAGGCAAGGTTTGTCAGGTTATCGAATTCCAGCATGTAAAGCCCGGTAAGGGAGCTGCTTTCGTTAGAACTAAGTTAAGAGATATCATCAATGGTGGTGTAATTGAAAAAACATTCAGCCCTACAGACAGATATCCCCAGGCTCATATTGAAAAGCTTGATATGCAGTACCTCTATGCAGATGGCGATATGTTCAATTTTATGAACAATGAGAGCTATGAGCAGATTGCATTGACAGAGGAAGAGGTTGGCGATGCACTTAAATTCGTTAAGGAGAATGAAGCAGTAAAGATGCTTTCATATCAGGGAAAGGTATTCTCTGTAGTGCCTCCTATGTTTGTAGAACTTGAAATCACTGAAACAGAGCCCGGCTTCAAGGGTGATACAGCTACCGGTGCTACAAAGCCCGCAACAGTAGAAACTGGTGCACAGATTGCTGTTCCTCTTTTTGTTGAACGTGGTGACAAAATTCAGATTGATACACGTACCGGTGAGTACTTAAAGAGAGTTTAAATTTTTGGACTGCCACCTAAACCGTGGCAGTCTTTTTCTCATTGCAGTTGGAGGTTGATTATGGCAAATAACAAATCTTTTATTGGTGATGTTAAAATATCCGATAATGTAGTTGCAAGTATTGCAGGTGTTGCTGCGTCAGAGGTTGAAGGTGTAGATTCACTGGCAGGCAACCTTACAAATGAAATTGTTGCTAAATTCGGTATCAAAAATAATTCTAAAGGTATAAAGATTAGTATTGCTTCAAAAAAAGTATCTGCCGACATATATGTTAATGTCCGCTATGGCTTCAGCATTCCGATGGTATCTGAAAGTGTTCAGGATAAGGTTAAAACTGCCATTGAAAGTATGACCGGTCTTAGTGTTTCAAATGTAAATGTTCGTATAGTCGGAATTATTGTCTGAAAAGGTATATATTATGACGCGAAGAAATATAAGGGAAAACATCCTAAAGCTGTTATATCTTAAAGATTTTCATGAGTCAGGTGAGCTTGAGGAACAGAATGAGCTTTTCTTCCAGATGTTTATCGATCCTGAATCCTTCAATGAGGAAGATAAAGCAATAATTCTCAACAAATATAATGATATCTGTTCCAAACTCGGTATAATCGAACCTGCAATAGAAAATGCATCCCAGGGCTGGAAGCTTGAAAGGATTGGAAGGGTAGAACTGTGCATTTTAAGACTTGCTGCCTATGAAATTATTTTTGAGGATGATATTCCGGGCAAGGTTGCCATTAACGAAGCAGTAGAGCTTGCAAAGCAGTATGGTGATGATTATTCCTACAGCTTTGTAAACGGGGTTCTTTCACAGATTATTCCAAAGGAATGATGGAATTTATGTGTAAGCTATAATTTGGACAAAATATGACAAAAGAATTCACGGTTACTGAAATAACTGAATATATTGCTGATGTGATAAAACGAGACTATGTTCTGAATTCCGTCTGCATTTTGGGGGAAGTATCCAACTGTAGAGAGAGTTCAGGACATATTTTCTTTACACTGAAGGATGAATCCTGCCAGATTCCTTCCGTTATGTTTGCTTCTGCAAAAGCCTCCGGGCTTAAATGCAGGCTTTCGGATGGAATTAAGGTCAAGGCGTCCGGCTATATAGGGGTTTATCCGCAATCCGGACGATATCAGCTATATTGTAATAAAATCGAAGCCGACGGAATCGGCACGATGTATGAGCAGTTTGAAGCACTTAAACAGAAATTATCTGCTGAAGGACTGTTTGATGAAAAACATAAAAAGGCCATTCCCCAGTATGTTAAAACACTTGGGGTAATAACTGCTGTAAACGGAGCAGCCGTCCGTGATATAATAAATGTTTCCAAGCGAAGGTTTCCGTATATCAAAATCATTGTTTATCCTGCAACAGTTCAGGGAAGCGGTGCACCCGAAACCCTTATTCGCGGTTTGCATAAAATGGAGGAGATAAAGCCTGACTGTATCATAATCGGACGTGGTGGAGGTTCGCTTGAGGATTTATACTGTTTTAACGATGAAGCACTTGCCAGGGCTGTTTATGATTGTTCAGTACCGGTTATTTCAGCAGTAGGACACGAAATTGATTTCACCATAATTGATTTTGTAGCTGACAAACGTGCCGCAACACCCTCCGTTGCCGCAGAGCTGGCGGTATTTGATTATAATATTTTTAAAGCTACGCTTGTAGATTATCATTCATGTCTTGTAGTTGATATGATAAACAAATTGGACAGTACAAAAAAACAGCTTGAAAACTATGAACTGGCACTGAAAAACTATAGTCCTCAAAGAAGAATAGATAATTATAAGCTGCAAAGCATAAACTGCAGGGACAGACTTGAACGGCTTTTTGCATCAAAGCTTGAAAGCTCTAAAGTTAAATATTCCAACACATATGATGCTTTAATACGGCTTTTTAAAGATAAATTAACTAAAACCCGTCACGCTTATGAATTAAAAAAAATTAAGCTTGATAGTATAGCCCCGACACATAAGCTGGAGATGGGATATTCCTATATTACCGATGAAAATGGTCACAATATCAGTTCCGTTACCGCTGTTAAGCCGGGAGATCCGTTAAAAATCACAGTAAAGGACGGATCGTTCAATGCAGAAGTCAGACCATAAATTGTATTTATTTTAGTTCTGAAGCAGGAGGAAATCTAATGGGTACAGAAAAAAAGCAAAATGATAGTAAATCAATTAAAGAGACCTTTGAAGAGCTCGACAGTCTTTTAAAGGAAATTGAAAACAGCGAAACAAGTCTTGAAAAATCGTTTGAGCTCTATAAAAAAGGCAAGGAGCTGCTTGAATACTGTGATAAATCAATTTCCGACATTGAAAACGAGGTTACTGTACTCGAGGAATAAATTCCTTAATCAGTTACTTTTCAACCTATATGTATCCGACAAAAATCATCCGATGTCATCTGAAAGGGTATTTCAATCATGATTAAAGATAAGTTACTTTTGGAACAGCAGAATGTCAATTCATTTCTATCCAACTACATACCTAAAGATACACAATATGGCAGAATATGTGAGGCTATGGAATACAGTGTATTAAATGGTGGTAAAAGGCTCCGGGCAATTATGCTTTTAAAGGCTTTTGATATGTTCTGTGAGGATGAAGAACTGAAAAAAATGCTTGCAGAACCCTTTGCTGCTGCCCTGGAATTCATTCATGCATATTCCCTGGTACATGATGACCTTCCTGCAATGGATAATGATGTCCTCCGCCGCGGAAAGCCTACAACGCATGTTGCCTTTGGCCATGCAATGGGCGTGCTTACCGGCGATGCTTTATTAAACTATGCATATGAAACTGTTTCTGATATTATTACGGAAATTGAGAAATCAGAGGATTCCTCCCTTGTAAACCTATATAGCAGGAATGTATTAAGGGCATTCCAAGTCCTTGCATCAAAGCCCGGATACAGCGGTATGATAGGCGGGCAGGTCCTTGATACATGTGTCAGCTATTCCTCTGAAAATGATTATTCAACGCTTTTCCCGGAGGCAGACAGTCTGATACATAATAGCGGAGCAGATGCCGGTAGAGTAAAATACTTTCTCAGAATATATGAATTAAAAACCTCACAGCTTATAGAAACAGCTTTAATGTGTGGGGCGATTCTTGGAAATGCAGACGAAAGCTCTGTTAGGCTAATGGAAGAAGCAGGCAAATCGCTTGGTCTTGCTTTTCAGATAGAAGATGATATACTTGATATGACCTCGGATATTGAAACTCTTGGAAAAAGCGTAAATATAGATGAAAGAAACAGCAAAACAACAATAGCGAGACAGCTTGGAATAGAAAAGGCCAGGGAACTTGTCGAATTCTATACGGACAGAGCTGTTTCAAGCCTGCAGGGAATCGGAAAAGATTGTAGTTTCCTTAAGGAATTATTTGAATCGTTAGTTTACAGAAAGCTTTGATTTCGGAATAACAGCTTCTATGATAAGTGAAAGGTATGGTCATTGAATAATGAGCCTTCTTGATAGGATAAATGAGCCAAATGATATAAAAAAAATAGATGCAGGTGATCTCCGTGAGCTTGCGAAGGAAATTCGTCTGTTTTTAATGAAGAATGTCAGTAAAACCGGCGGACACCTTGCTTCAAATCTCGGCTCGGTGGAGCTGACCATGGCATTGCACCGTTTCCTTGACTTTCCAAAGGATAAATTAATATTTGATGTCGGGCATCAGAGCTATACACACAAAATTCTTACAGGCCGTAAAAACGACTTTACCGGTCTGAGACAGTTTGGAGGAATCAGCGGATTTCCAAGAATGAGCGAAAGTGCATGTGATGCCTTCGGCGCAGGACACGCTTCGACCTCAATTTCGGTTGCTGACGGCATTGTAAAGGCAAGAGATTTAAAGGGAGAGAATTTTAAGGTTGTTGCCCTTATCGGAGATGGCGCGCTTTCAGGCGGAATGGCTTTTGAAGCACTGAACAATGCAGGACGTCTTAAATCCAATATGATTATTGTTCTGAACGACAATAAAATGTCTATATCTGAAAATGTCGGAGGTATGGCTGCTTATCTCGGTAAAATCCGAACCAGCAGTAAATATACCGGACTAAAAATTAATATTGAAGAAAAGCTGCAGAATGTTCCATATTTTGGTAAAAATGCAATTAAAAAGCTGAAAACCTCAAAGGATTCCATCAAAAGTCTTTTTGTACCGGGAATGCTCTTTGAAAATATGGGAATCACATATATCGGTCCGATAGACGGTCACAATATTCCTCTTATGATAAATGCTTTTGAGGCAGCTGCCCAGTCAAGGAATCCTGTACTTGTCCATGTTGTAACCAAAAAGGGAAAGGGCTATGCTCCGGCAGAGGATAATCCGTCAAAATTCCACGGTGTTGAACCCTTTAACTGTTCAACAGGAGAAAAAATCAAGGAAAAAACCGATAAATCCTATACAGATATATTCAGTTCCACGATGCTTGGTATCGGAGAATCAAATCCGGATGTAGTTGCAATTACAGCTGCAATGACTGACGGAACAGGTCTTTGTGCATGGAAGAAGCAATATCCGAACCGCTTTTTTGATGTAGGTATTGCAGAAGAGCATGCAGTAACCTTTGCAGCAGGCATGGCTTCACAGGGACTTCATCCTGTAGTTGCGATATATTCGACCTTTATGCAAAGGGCATATGATCAGATTATCCATGATATCTGCATAAATCACCTTCCTGTAACATTATGTATTGACAGGGCAGGTATAGTAGGCTGCGATGGTGAAACCCACCAGGGAATATTCGATCTTTCATATTTATCTTCAATTCCCGGTTTAACAGTTATGGCACCTAAAAATGCAGCTGAATTATCCGAAATGCTCATTTGGGCGGTTAATTATGACGGTCCTGTAGCAATCAGATATCCGAGGGCAAAAGCATATTATGACTGTCTGACACAGACACCCATAGCTTACGGCAGATCCGAGCTGCTTCATCAGGGTAAAAGAACTGCAATAATTGCAGTCGGTAAAATGGTAAAGGTAATGAACAATATTACCGGCGAGCTCCTGGACGAAGGAATCGACTGTACACTTGTTAATGCAAGATTTGTCAGTCCCATCGATACGGAAATGCTTGATAAGCTGGCAGAAGAGCATGAACTCATCATAACTGCAGAGGAAAATGTCAGACGCGGCGGTTTTGGAGAAAGCGTTGCAGCTTATCTGCTTGAAAAAAAGAAAAATGTAAAGTATTTAAATATTTCCCTGCCAAACAGTTTTATTGAACACGGAATTCCGAGGGATTTACGTGATTCAATAGGGTTTGATCCTTTTACACTTAAAGAAAAAATCAAAAAAACTATTGACGAACTGTGATTTTATGTTATAATAACATTCGTGTCATGTAAAAGAATGAATACCCAAACAGTTGTTCTGGCACAATTCACAACTGGAGGGAGGTTAGGTGTGAGACTATGTCAAACGTTATCGTAAAAGAAAACGAATCATTGGACAGCGCTCTTCGTAGATTTAAGCGCAATTGTGCAAAGGCTGGTATCCAGCAGGAAATCCGCAAGAGAGAGCATTATGAGAAGCCCAGCGTAAGACGTAAGAAGAAGTCTGAGGCAGCTCGCAAGAGAAAATTTAAATAATCAGGTTTTTTTGCCCCTATTATTTATAATAGGGGTTTTTTTATGTTGATTTTAATGTGTAAATAAGTATAATTAAATTGGTTTATTTTATATATGAATTTTTACTCAGATTTATTATTTGTTGGGGGCTTGCATGGCAATCTGTGAGAATGTAATAAATGTTTCTGCAGAACATATCCAAAACGTCTTTGGAGCATGTGACTGTTATGTTAAATTAATAGAAAAGAATCTGAATGTAAGTGTGATTTCAAGGGATTCGGAGATTAAAATCATAGGAGACGAAATTAATTCAAATCTCGCCGCCAGGGTAATCAATGAGCTGATAGTATATTCACAAAAGGGAAATACAATTACCGAACAGAATGTTAATTATTGTCTTTCACTTGTTTACGAGGATAAAGAAAGAATCATCAATGAAATCGACAGGGACCTCATCTGCTTTACGATACAGGGTAAGCCCATAAAACCCAAAACACTCGGTCAGAAAAACTATGTAGACCAGATACGGCAGAAAATGATTGTATTTGGAATGGGACCTGCCGGAACGGGTAAAACCTACCTTGCAATGGCATGTGCCATACAGGCCTTTAAAAACAATGAGGTAAACAGGATAATTCTTACAAGACCTGCGATTGAAGCAGGCGAAAAGCTCGGCTTTCTTCCCGGAGATCTTCAAAGTAAAATAGATCCCTATTTACGCCCCCTTTACGATGCTTTATATCAGATAATGGGTCCTGAAAGCTATCAGAAGAATTTTGAAAAGGGGCTTATCGAGGTTGCGCCTCTTGCATATATGCGAGGCCGTACACTGGATAATGCATTTATTATTCTTGATGAAGCACAAAATACAACACCTGCCCAGATGAAGATGTTTTTAACACGTATAGGCTTCGGTTCAAAGGTTATCATTACAGGAGACCTTACACAGAAGGACCTTCCCGCAGGACAGGTTTCAGGTCTTGATGTTTCACTGAAGGTGCTTGAGGGAATAGAAGAGATAGGCTTTTCGTATCTGACAATCAAGGATGTCGTACGTCATCCTCTTGTACAGAAAATTGTTACCGCATATGAAAAATATGAGGAAAAATTGGCAAAGCAGCCAAAACCTGTCATTGCAAAAAGGAAGTTTGTTAAATGATGCCGGATAACAGGAAAAAATATATTAATATCTTTATGCCGCCATGCTGCGCCATAATTACACTGTGCTGTCTTTACCTGTCGGGAAACGCCTATGACATCGCAGATGTAATTTCAAAAACAGCATATATTACTGCATTTGAGATATTATTATGCTTCTTTCTTGAATTTGGTCCACAGGCTGAATTTTCAAGAAAAAAATTCAGTATTCAGCTTATTATTCTGGAGGCAGTATTCAGTTTATCGCTTGCTTTATTTAATCTGCCATTCCTATATGCAGTATTTATGTTATCCGTCGTTATGCTTACAGGCTTAATGCGGCTTGATATAGGAATAATAACATTTGCTGCGGGAGTATTATATTACAGTATTTATTCCGGAAATGCTTCAGATTATACCCTTGTTATCCTGATGACATTTTCAATGTGTATTTTAATATATGCCATACGGACTAAGGCAGAGCTTGTTTTTGCCGAAATAGCCCTTTTAATTATTCTGCTGATATATGATGTGATTTATATCGGCCTTGATTATAATCTGCTGCTTTCGGAAGAGAATATAATTATGGCGGTATCTGTTGTTGTTATATTTGGAACAGCTGCCGTAATAAAATTAAAATATATTTGTTATTCGTGGAATTTATCCAAAAACAGACAGAGCATTGAGGAGTTTATTGAGTCAAACGAGATTAACGAAACCAAAAAACTGATGTATGCTTCAACGGAAAATGAGGCTCAGCTGGATGACAGTACAGAAACGGAAACAATTGATATAGATACTGCGCTAAATCCTGAACCTGATTTACCAAAGGAGCCAGAAGAATCTGAAGCAGACAGGCTAAGGATAATGTATGAACAGACCTGTTCCGAGCTAAGCCGGTTAAGGTTTGATTATAGTACTGTTAATGACAATCTGACAGCAGTAAAAAAACAGCTTGAGGATAAAAAGCTTGAGCTTGAGGATAAGGACCGTCAGATTAATGAACTTGAAAAAGGCTATATTTCACTCGATGATGATTACAAGGGACAAAAAGCAGAATATTCTGTTCTTCAGGATAGTATCAGGAAAAAGGAAGAAGAATTAAGTGAACTTAACCAAAGAATAAGCAGCCTTGAAAACAGACTGAAAAAGAATGAAACCGAAAAGAAACGTATTTCTGAAGCCTATGAGGCTATAGAGGCGGAATACCGGGAAATTGAAGAAAAGCAACGAGCTTTAGAGGAAAGCTATTCCCGGGCACGTTCCGGTATTTATAAACTTGAAAAAGAAAAACAGATTCTTGAAGAAAAAAATGCTTCTTTGGAGGAAATCTGTGAGGACTCACTTTCAAGAATCAGGGAGCTTGAGGACACAATTACAGAACTAAAAGGTGATGAAGCCGCTGTAAGCGAAACATCGGCAGAGCAGGAGGAATTGTGAATCTATATATTGAATATGAGACGGACGAACGTTTTGAGTTTGATTGTGAAAAGGCTGCTGAATATGCAATCGGGCAGGCTCTGGAATTTCTTGACTGCCAATACGAGGTTCAGCTGAACCTGACTCTGACCGATAATGCGGGAATACATGAACTCAACCGTGAATACAGGGATATTGACCGTCCTACGGATGTTTTATCCTTCCCGCTTGTGGATTATGAAAAACCGAATAGTTTTGATGGAATAGAGGACCGTGCAGAGGATTATTTCGACCTCGATACAGGCGAACTGATGCTTGGAGACATCATTATTTCAATTGAAAAATGCAGGGAACAGGCAGCTGAATACGGTCATAGCGAGCTACGTGAATTTTCCTTTCTGATCATACACAGTATGCTCCATCTGTTCGGATATGACCATATGGAGGAGGAAGAACGTGCTGAAATGGAGGAGCTTCAGCGGAAGATTCTCGAAAAAGCAGGTATACACAGATAATTGTAACAATTATTTCAAAATTACTTTTCAAATATGATGAATATTAAAAGAAATAATGATGTATACTTGAAAAAAAGAGCAAAGCACCCCAAATTTCCGCTTCGCTCTTAGCATGGGAGGATAAACATTATTATGGATTTAGAAAACGAGAAAAATATTGAAGCAGCAGAGACCGCTGCAGAGGGTAATGAGCTGGTACCGGTTGAGGAAAACAGTACTTTGCCGGAGACTTTAAACGATAAAGACGATAAGCCTACAGAAAATCCGGAAAAAGCACCTGAAGCTCCTAAGCAGGATAAACAGGGACCGGACAAAAAGAAGCTTATAATAATTGCAGCCGCAGCAGTTGCAGTAATCGCCGTATTGGTAATAATAATCAGTTCCTCCTTAAAAAAGAAGGATATTTCGGAGCCGGTAAATGATACGGAAAAGACTGTCGAGACTCTGACAGCCGCTCCTACACCGACTTCATTGCCAACACCTACCCCTGAAATTACAGCAGAACCTACTGTTACTCCTACACCTTCACCTACACCTACCGAAGCACCGAAGCCCGTCATTCATACAGACGAGGTACAAAGCGCGCTTACAGGCGAATGGATATCCAAAGATATTGCAGTTAAGCGTCCATACTGCGTTATGTTAAATAATATTGAATTTGCAAATCCACAGAGCGGAATCGGATGTGCCGATATTCTTTACGAAGCACTCACCGAAGGTGGAATCACAAGACTTATGGGCGTATTTGAGGGACTTACCGAGGATTCAAGCTGTAAGGACAGAATAGGTTCTGTAAGAAGTGCAAGACACTATTTTGCAAGCTTTGCAGATGAATACGATGCAATATTCATCCACTACGGTGAGACAACCTATGCGACCAAGAAAATAGACACACTTAAGCTTGACCATCTTGAGGGAACGTATGGCATAGGAACAACAGTCTTTTACCGTGACAAATCGATCAAGGCACCGCATAATGCATTTGCTTCACTGTCAGGCATCTGGGCAGGCATTGAAAAGCTTAAGCTAAGGACCGACCACAACGAGGACTGGAACCAGAATCATTTTAAATTCGTTGACAAAGACCTTGTAGAAGCTATTGAAGAATATAAGGACGAAAATCCTGAGGAGCTGATTGTAGCAATATCCGCAGATGAGGGATATACCGGCTCCGGAAGTGCATACTGCTCCATTAACGGACGCAGTACCTCAGAGGCCTCGCTTATCCAGCTTAATTATTCAAAATATATGTCTCCGTATCTGACATATGATGAGAACACAAAGCTATATACAAGACATCAGTATGACGATGTACATATTGATTACAATACAAACACTCCACTTACCTTTAAAAATATCATAATTCAGATTGTACATGAATTTGATAAGGATAAGAACGGATATCAGGATATGGAGCTCCATAATGCAACAGGTAAGGGATATTATATAACAGAGGGACTCTGTATCCCCATCACATGGACGAAAAATGAAAATAAACGTACCATGAATTATTACACTGAGGACGGAGAACTTCTTACACTCAATAACGGTAAAACATTTATTTCCGTATATCCTGATTTCAGGGTTGATAAGCTCGTGATAGAATAATTGAAATATAATCCGAAAGGTTTTTAAAATGGCTAACGAATCCAGGAATAAAAACTTCTTAATGCAGGGAAGCATTCTTGCAATTGCCGGACTGATTACAAGGCTGATAGGACTGATATACAAAATACCCCTCCAGCGTACAATAGGAGATGAGGGTATGGGCTATTATGCACAGGCATATGAAATATATAATATTGCACTGCTTTTATCGTCCTATAGTATACCGGTTGCAATTTCAAAGCTGGTTGCAGAAAAAGAAGCTGCGCGTGAATATGTAAATTCAAACAGAATATTCCGTTATGGTCTGTTTTTTGCAGGCGGAATAGGTCTGTTTACAAGTCTTATATTATTCATATTTGCCGATGGCTTTGCAGGTATGCTCGGCTGGCCAAGCTGTGCGATTCCCCTGAGAATTCTTGCACCTACAATTTTTGTATTTTCAATAATGGGCATAATCCGTGGTTTTTTCCAGGGTAAAAAAACAATGGTTCCTACATCTGTCAGTCAGGTAATTGAACAGATATTCAATGCAATAGGAAGTGTTGTAGCAGCCCTTTTATTGATGAATGCCTTTGCAGACAATGAAAAAGCTGCTGCCTATGGTGCAGCAGGAGGTACGGCAGGTACACTCATCGGTGCGGTTTTCGGACTGCTGTTTATGCTTTTTGTTTATTTCATCAATAAGGATTATTTTAAAAAGCGTGAAAAAAAGGACCTTTCACAAAAGGAGAATTCTGCAGGTACAATTATCAGGGCTGTTGCCTTAACAATGCTGCCGATAGTCCTCAGCCAGACAGTATATCAGCTGAGCGGAATCATTGATGGCGCAATGTACGGTAATATAATGGCTTCGAAGGGAATGGAGGAAAGTGAAAGTGCCTTCCTGATCGGTATTTACTCAAACAAATATAAACAGCTTTATAATGTTCCCGTTGCAATTGCTTCTGCTTTCGGTGTATCCATTGTACCTACTCTTTCCTCAAGCTACGGAAAGGAAAGCATTGAAAAAACGAAGGAAAAAATAGCTGCTTCAGTGAAGCTCAATATGCTTATAGCAATACCTGCTGCCGCAGGCCTTGGTTTCCTTGGAAAACCCGTAATTCAGTTTTTATACAAAAGCACAGGAGATACCTACAGCGGAAAGCTGATGGCGCTTGGCTGCATTGCAGTTGTTGTATTCGCACTTTCTACACTAACAAACGGTATATTACAGGGGATTAATCATCTGAATCTTCCTGTTATCCATTCGGCTGTCTCACTTGGAGTACATATTGTAATATTATTCCTATTACTTCAGGTTTTTGACTTTGGCTTATATGGTATGGTAATAGGAAATGTTACCTACGGTCTTCTTGTTTGTATACTAAATTGGAATTCTATTGATAAATTGCTCGGCTACAATCAGGAGATAAAAAATACCTTCCTGCTGCCCGGTCTTGCCTCACTCATTATGGGTGGTCTTTCACTTGGTTTATATAAGCTTATATATTCGCTGCTTAAGATTAATTCAGTTGCGGTAATAATTGCTATTGTTTTCGCCCTGTTTGTTTATTTTATACTGATAGTTTTATTCGGTGCGGTAAATGAGGATGAAATAAAGGGATTTCCTAAGGGACAGCTCCTTGTAAGACTTTTAAAGAAGCTTCATCTTTTAAGGGCAAACAGTGCCGTAAAGGACAATACGGCAGTCAATTCAGTTCCAGCAGAAAAAAACACAGGCAAGGATTCAGAATACGAAAGTGAATATTCAGACAGCGACTTCAATTGAAAAGCATAACATAATCATTATTGGCGGCGGAGCCTCCGGGCTCATTGCGGCCTATTCTGCATGTCTGAAAATAAAAAGCCGGAATGAAATTCCGGATGTTGTTGTTCTTGAGGCAAACAGTACTTTAGGGAAAAAAATAACGGCAACCGGAAACGGCAGATGTAATTTCACAAATTTGTTTCAGTCGCCTGAATGCTACAGAACCGATAGTCCCGAATTTATCGTCAATATTCTCAAACAATTTGATGAAAAAGAAGTACTTGAATTTTTTAAAGGAATCGGTATTACCTGCTATGAACGTGACGGATATTGTTATCCGCAAAGTGAACAGGCAAAATCCGTAAGGGATGCTCTTGAATATCATATCTATAAAGCAGGAGCAAGAACCTATACAGATACTGATGTTACGGACATACACTATGAGACAGGTAAGGGTATATTTTTAGAAGCAGTAAATTCAGGACAAAAAAAACAGTATTTATGCGATAAGCTTATTGTCTGTGCCGGCGGAAAGGCAGCTCCTGTTTTTGGAACGGACGGAAGAATACTTAAGCTTATGGAAAGCAGGCTTAAGCTTTCAGTTATTCCCCAGTATCCTGCCTTATGCGGACTTATTCCCGAGACTGATACAAAAACGCTTGACGGAGTACGTACAAGATGCAGATGCGGTCTGTCTGTTAATGATTATAGTGAATTCGGAGAAATCATTTTTTCCAAAAATGGAATTTCAGGAATACCTGTATTAAATTTAAGCAGATTTGCAGTTGCTGCAATAAACTCCGGGGCAAATGTAAATCTCATACTTGATTTTTTCCCTGATTATACACATGAAGCCCTTACAGAATATCTTTACAATACGATTGCCGGGTCAGGCCTGTCACCCTTAAAAGGCTTCTGCGGCATAATGAACGATAAACTTTTACGCTATATTTTATTATTGTCCGGCATAAATCCGGAGGGTAAACCAGATTTGAACAATCTGACTGCACTAATGGATATGATGGAAAAATTGAGTATTATGCTTAAAAATTTCACTATACCGTTAAAGGCATACCAGAGCTTTGACAATTCACAGACTACGAGAGGCGGGCTTTCCTTTGACCTGCTTGATGACAGCCTTCAGCTAAAGGCCTACCCCGGAATATATTTTGCAGGTGAAATTCTTGATGTTGACGGAAAATGCGGTGGTTATAATCTGCAATGGGCCTGGTCCTCAGGCTATGTTGCTGGTAAATCCGCAGCAGAAAGTTGAGATATTGGTTTATGATTCGTGTTTCTTCAATTAATATCCAATTAAATAAAAACAGTGAACGTGATATAGAAGCAGCCTTATTGAAAAAGCTTCGTGTAGACAGATCCGAAATAAAAGACTATGTAATATCGAAAATATCAATCGATGCCAGAAAAAAAGCAGATATTCACTATGTTTACACAATAGATTTAAGCTTAAAAAACGAAGCTGCTTTTTTAAGGAAAAACAGGGACAGGGATATTATACACTTCGTAAGAAATGTATATAATCCGCTTCCTGCAGATGCAGATCTGCTTACATTAAAAAATGCGGTAAGCTATGCTATGGACAGACCTGATTTTGTTGCGCCGGTCATAATAGGAAGCGGGCCGGCAGGACTGTTTTGCGCACTGAAGCTTGCTGAGGCAGGCCTAAAGCCCGTTTTATTTGAGCGTGGCGAGGATGTTGATTCACGCACAGAAGCTGTAGAACATTTCTGGAAAACAGGAGAGCTTAAAACCGAATCCAATGTTCAGTTCGGAGAGGGCGGAGCAGGTACCTTCAGCGATGGCAAACTGAATACCATGGTAAAGGATGCAGACGGGAGAATCGGCGAGGTTTACCGGATATTTATTGAGCATGGCGCAAAAGAAAGCATTGCCTATACAAACAAACCTCATATAGGAACAGATGTCCTTCGGGGAATTGTCAAAAGCATAAGGAACAGAATTATAAGCCTTGGCGGTGAGGTCCATTTTAACAGCTGTTTAACTGATATACATACAAAAAACAATCCGGATGGAAGCCGTCATATCTATGAAATTGAAATAAATAATGATACGATATACAGATGTGATACACTGGTACTTGCAATAGGACATAGTGCAAGGGATACCTTTGAAATGCTAAAAAAGAAGGATGTCATAATGGAGCCGAAAAGCTTTGCTGTCGGTGTACGTGTCCAGCATCCGCAGGATATGATAAATCAGGCACAATACGGAGATGCCGGCAGATTTCTTCCGCCTGCAGACTATAAGCTGACCTGCAATCTTGAAAACGGAAGAAGTGTATATTCGTTCTGTATGTGTCCCGGAGGCTATGTTGTAAATGCATCCTCTGAAGAAGGCCGTCTGTGCGTGAATGGAATGAGCTATAGCGGGCGTGACGGTAAAAGCGCAAACAGTGCAATCGTTGTTTCGGTTAATCCGTCCGATTTCGGTTCAGAGGATGTTTTATCCGGTATATTTTTTCAAAGAAAGCTTGAAGAAGCTGCATTTAATGTATTGAACGGAAAAATCCCTGTTCAGAGGCTTGACGACTTTAAGACAGGTAAAAAAAGCGAAGCGGCTTCAGAGGAAAATATGCCTTCCTGTAAGGGGCTTTGGTCCTATGGCGATATAAACAGCTATCTGCCCGATTTTATCTGTTCTGCAATCAAGGAAGCTTTTCCTGCATTTGGAAGACAGATTAAGGATTATGACAGACCTGACACCTTACTTATGGGAATGGAGGGCAGAACCTCATCACCTGTTCGCATAAAAAGGAATGAAAGGCTTGAAAGCCTGAGTATCAAGGGAATTTATCCTGCCGGTGAGGGTGCCGGATATGCAGGCGGTATAACAAGTGCAGCCGTTGACGGTTTAAAAATTTACGAATCAATTATTAATAAAATTATAGAGCAGTTCAGGAGCAGATAAATCATGAGTGATGAAATTATATTGACGCCTACCGACATTTCAGAGGAGCCTGCAAGACAGTTTTACTATATTGATCAATGCAGGAAATTCACAAAAATGCGTTCTGAAAAGCTGGGCAGAAGGCTTACCTACCATATATCTACATTTGGCTGTCAGATGAATTTTAAGGACTCTGAAAAGCTTGCCGGTGTTTTAGAGGAAATCGGATTTATTGAAGAGGAAACCGAAAACGCGGATTTTGTCATCTACAATACCTGTACAGTCCGTGAAAATGCTAATTCAAGGGTATACGGTCGTCTTGGATATGTCGGCAAATTAAAATCAAAAAATCCCGGTATGATAATTGCCATCTGCGGATGCATGATGCAGGAGCCCGAAGAGGTTGAACTTATAAAGAAAAGCTACCGCTTTGTAGATATTATTTTCGGTACACATAATATATATAAGCTTGCCGAGCTGGTTTTTGATTTTTATTCCTCAAATGAACTTCCGGACACATCTGAAGCCATTAACAATACTGAGGAAAACGGTCCTAAAAAAACATTAAGAAATAAAAAAGCAAAGCATAATATGGTTATAGATATCTGGAAAGATACCGATAAAATTGTTGAGGAGCTTCCCAGCAAATTCAAAACACCCTTTAAGGCCGGAGTTAATATAATGTTTGGCTGTAACAATTTCTGCAGCTATTGCATTGTACCCTATGTAAGGGGAAGGGAACGAAGCAGAAAACCCGAGGATATCATTAAAGAAATCGAAGAATTCGTTCAAAAGGGTGTAATAGAAATAATGCTTCTTGGACAGAATGTAAATTCTTATGGTAAAAATCTTGAAAATCCCATTTCATTTGCAGAGCTGTTAAGACGCATTGAAAAAATAGAAGGTCTTCAGAGAATTCGTTTTATGACATCACATCCAAAGGACCTTTCAGATGAGCTTATCGAAGTAATGAAGGAATCAAAAAAGCTCTGCAGACATATACACCTGCCCGTCCAATCAGGAAGCTCAAGGCTTTTAAAGCTTATGAACCGCAAATACACAAAGGAGGATTACCTTCTTCTGATAGACAAGCTGAAAAAAGCCATACCTGATATCGCCATTACGACTGATATCATTGTAGGCTTTCCCGGAGAAACTGAAGAGGACTTTGAGGAAACACTTGACTTATGCAGGAAGGTTGGATATTCAAGTGCATTTACCTTTATTTATTCCAAGCGTTCAGGCACCCCTGCCGCAAAAATGGAAAATCAGTTAGAGGAATCTGTTGTAAAGGAGCGTTTCGACAGATTGCTTGAAATTGTAAATACTTCCTCCGCCGAATATTCTGAAACACTTACCGGTAAAATTCTCCCCGTACTTGTTGAAGAAAAGGACCGAGAAAACACTGACGGCGGCAATTGGCTTACAGGAAGGCTTGATAACAATCTTGTTGTTCATTTTAAGGGCTGTGACCAATTAATCGGAAGACTGATAAACGTTGAACTGACAGAATGCAAGGGCTTTTATTTCATAGGGAAAGCAGTAGAAGACTCAAATCAAATTTAAACCGCAGATTAAAAAGGAGGATTTCGACATGAGGATGTATGACTTGATCAACAAAAAGAAAAATGGCTGTAAATTAACAGCGGAGGAAATCGGTTTTATTGTAAACGGTTATACAAAGGGTGATATTCCTGATTACCAGATGTCAGCATTTCTCATGGCCGTATGTCTAAAGGGCATGGATATGGAGGAAACAACCGATATGACCCTGTTCATGCGCGACAGCGGTGAAACTCTTGACCTTTCAAGAATTGAAGGTACAACCGTCGATAAACACAGTACAGGCGGAGTTGGTGACAAGACCTCCTTATGTCTTGGACCGATGGTTGCAGCATGTGGTGTTCCGGTTGCTAAAATGTCCGGACGCGGTCTTGGTCATACCGGCGGAACGATTGATAAGCTTGAAAGCATCCCCGGCTTTAATACTTCAATATCCGGTGACAGATTTTTTGAACTTGTTAATAAAAATAAAATGGCAATAATGGGACAGACAGCAGATCTTGCACCGGCTGACAAGAAAATATATGCGCTGCGTGATGTAACGGCAACTGTCGACTGCCTTCCTCTGATTGCAAGCTCAATTATGAGTAAAAAGCTGGCCAGCGGTGCTGATTCCATAGTCCTTGACGTAAAAATGGGTTCAGGTGCATTCATGAAAAACTATGAAGATGCACTTGCGCTTGCCGAGGCAATGGTTACAATCGGCACAAATGCAGGTAAAAAAACATACGCACTGATTACCGATATGGACCAGCCTTTAGGCCGGGCAATCGGAAATTCACTTGAGGTTAAGGAGGCTATTGACTGCCTAAAGGGTATCGGTCCAAAGGATCTGATGGAGGAATGCCTGGGACTCGGTTCCATGATGCTGCTTGGTGCAGGCTGTGCAGAATCTGAAGAAACAGCACGGGATATGCTGAAAAAGACGGTTGAAGACGGAAGTGCATTAAGGAAATTTGCTGATTTTGTTGAAGCACAGGGCGGCAATCCTGAATATGTATATAATACAGACCTTTTTGAAAAGGCATCTGTCATTGAAGCCGTACCTTCACCCTGTGACGGCGAAATTTGCTCGATTAAGGCAGATGAAGTCGGTATCTGTTCACTTATTCTGGGTGGCGGACGAGAAACGAAGGATAGCATAATAGATCTATCCGTAGGTCTTGTTTTAAATAAAAAACTCGGAGACACTGTAAGCAAGGGCGAACCGCTTGCATTCCTGCATGCCAATTCAAGGGAAAAGCTGGAAACTGCAAAGGAAAGATTCCTAAATGCATATACAATTTCCGACAAATATACAGGAAATCATCGTACAATTTATGCAACTGTTTCCAGTGAAGGGATAAAAACCAGATAATTTATGTATTTTTCATAAAAAAAGAGCAGTAAAAAAACTGCTCTTTTTCTATTTTTCTGCTTGATTTTATAAATTTCGTGTAGTATTATAAGAATACACAAAAACAATTACAAAAATTTGAATTTTTTGTGCAAAAAGAACAAAGAGGAAAAAGTTTATGGCAACGGTTAAACCATTTAAGTGTATCAGACCTGCCAAAGAAACTGCATCTCGGGTAGCAGCGCTTCCATACGATGTTTATAACAGAGCTGAAGCGAAGGAAGCTATCAGGGGGAACGAGATTTCTTTCTTAAGAATTGACAGAGCTGAAACCACCCTCGACGATTCAGTAGACACCTACGATCCAAGCGTTTATCAGCATGCAAAGGATCTTTTAGAGGCAAGAATCGCCGACAGAACATTTGTCTCAGATGATGAAAGATGCTATTACATCTACGAGCTCATCATGAATGGAAGACATCAGACAGGTATTGTTGCTTGCTGCTCAATTGACGATTATCTTAATAATGTCATCAAGAAGCACGAGAACACACTTGAGGAGAAGGAACTTGACCGTATTAACCATGTTGATACCCTTAGTGCCCAAACAGGACCGATTTTCCTGGCTTACAGGAATGATACAGGTATCAGCGAAGTTATTGAAAGGGTAAAGAAGGAAGAATGTCTTTATTCTTTCGTAAGCGACGACGGTATTGCGCATAATGTTTGGAAGATTGGGGCTTCCAAGGACATTGAAACAATATATGAGCGTTTTAATCAGATCAACAGTATTTATATTGCTGACGGACACCACAGGGCTGCTTCTGCAGTTAAGGTCGGATTAAAGCGCAGGAAGGAAAATCCTTCCTATGACGGAACAGAAGAATTCAATTTCTTCCTTTCCGTGTTATTTGCAGATGATCAGCTTATGATCATGCCTTACAACAGGGTTGTTAAGGATTTGAACGGATTTACAAAGGATTCTTTTTTGGAGAAGATAAGTGAGAATTTTGAAATCAGGAAGGTTGACAAAGCACTTGCGCCTGCTGAAAAATGTACGTTCGGCATGCTGTTGGGGGACAGCTGGTACGAGCTTAAGGCTAAGGATGCTTTGAAGAACATAACCGATCCTGTAGAAAGCCTTGATGTTTCAATTCTGCAGAATTACCTGCTGCAGCCTGTTTTGGGAATTGGGGATCCCAGAAAGGACAAGAGGATTGAATTCATCGGAGGTATCAGAGGTCTTGGAGAGCTTGAAAGAAGATGTGCACTTGATATGCAGATTGCTTTTTCAATGTATCCCACCTCAATTCAGGAGCTTTTTGCCGTATCAGATGCAGGTCGTCTGATGCCGCCCAAATCAACATGGTTTGAGCCGAAGCTCCGTAGCGGATTGTTCATACACACATTTTGATAATCTTTACTTTCCTTTTGAGAAAAGGCGGTACATTTTTGTATCGCCTTTTCTCTTTGTAACAATCCGGATGCAAACTGAATTAATCATAAAACAGCTAAAAACAATATCTTGTATTTGATTTTGTAAAATGGTATAATGTAGTGGATGAAGTAGACAAAAGTAATATGGTCCATTATCATCTGAATATACACTCTTAGCATGGAGGTTATTTATGAAAAAAATTTATACTGAGGATGAACTTTTTGACGAAGAGTACGAACAGTGTTCCGGAAAGAAAATCAAGGTCATCTGTATTATCGTTGCTACAATAGTTGCATTCATCACCGCAATTAAGCTTATTTTGAAGATTGTAGAGAAAAAGAGGAACAAAACCGAGCTGAAGGAATACATTGCATTCTTCTCAACCAAGGTATACGCACTCAGCGAAAAGATTTCTGCAGGAGTACTCTTAAGTGAGTATTTCAGTGTTCTTACAACAGATTTTTCAGATTGCGAATTTACAGACAGTTCCTTTATTTCTATAAAGAGCATCTGTGGTGTCCTGAATGTTTATATGCCTGAAAATGTAAATGTCAGATTCGACTATATAAACAACTTCAGTGTTATCAAATCAGATTTTGATGATGTAGAAGAGGATCCTTCACTTCCTACAATTTATATTGCTTTGAAGGGTTTTGCAAGTGTTATTAATGTTAAAAAGAAAGATGAGTAATCATGGTAAGAGATATCTATAATAATATTTTAAATGGGTTGGAAGTAAAAGAGAACCTGTTAGTCCTTAAGGATTCACTTAAGGATAGAAATAGGGGCAGCCGCGAAAGGGAGGCCCTTATTTTTGCGATTAAGGACGATCCTTCTGTTTTTATCGGACTTTTAAAGAATGATGACCCTAAAATCCGTAAGAATTCGGCCATTGTTCTTGGAATACTTGGAATGCAGCAGGCTGCAGAGCCCTTATTTGAAGCATATTCCACAGATACCATAAAATATAATAAGGCTGCATATGTAGAGGCGCTTCGTGCCCTTGATTATTCAAAGTATAAGGACGAGCTCAGGAAGCGTTATGATTTCTTAAGAAGCAATCCCATTCCTGAAGAGGATAAAAAACATGTCCTTGACGAGATGAAGCAGCTTAAGTCAATTTTTGGTACCGGAAAACTTGAGTTTACAGGATATGATCTTTTAAATGAATGTATTCTGACTACAAACAGGAACTATAAATATCTTACTGCAGAGGCACTTGGAAAGCTCTCGCACAAGGAATTTACCGCAGGAGTTATGGTTAAATCAAAAAATCTGCGCACTGTACTTCCAATCAGGACTTATGAAGAGCTTTTATTCATTCCTGACGGAATAAGAGAAGTAACAAACGACCCTAAGGCTGCTGCAAAGGAGCTTTTTGAGGGGGGCATTGCATCATATATTCTTGCTCGTACAGGCTATATTCAGGAGGACAATGAAAATTCAACTCCGACGAATATTAAATTCAGAATGGATCTGCGTTCAGATAAGGCTGCAGTAAATTCAGACTTTGTAAAGAAAGCATCAGGTGAGCTGGAAATATTAACAAACTGGGCACTGACCAATTCCACATCCGATTATGATGTAGAAATACGTCTTGTAAAAAATTCCTCGGATAAATTGAACGTTCTTGTAAAATTTTCACTGCTTAAGGATGTCCGTTTTACCTACAGACGTGAAAAAACAGCTACAACACTCAAGCCTTATCTTGCAGCTACACTCATTGAGCTTGCACATCCTTATTTCAGAAGAAATTCTGCAGTTCTCGATCCCTTCTGCGGTGTCGGAACACTGATTGCAGAACGTGAAATTGCCGGAAATGCAAGGATGTATTATGGAATTGATATATTTGGCGAAGCAATTGAAAAGGCCGCTACAAATCTTAAATTTGCCGGTGTTTCAAGGAAAACACAGCTGATAAATAAGGATTTCTTTGAATTTTCTCATGAATATAAGTTCAACGAAATCATAACAGATTTTCCTTTTGAAACCGAGAACAGATCCAAGACAGATATTGAGGATATCTATGTTAAGTTTTTCAGGAAAATAGGGGATTTACTTGAAAAAAATGCAGTTCTTATCCTATATACACGCAATCCTGAATTTGTTCGCAAATATAGCAATGGAGAAGGGTATCTGATTAAAGAGGATTTTGAAATTTCAAAGTTCGAGAACAGTCATCTGATTATTCTTGAAACGAAATAAATGGGGTTAGCTTTATGAAAACAGTTAAAATTGTTTTGGCGGTTTCATCTGTTATACTGATTGCTCTGGTTATTCTTTATTTTGTTAAATTTAAAAGCACTAATGAGGAAAAACCGGTTTCAGTCCGTGAGCAGTATCAGATGGAATATGATACAAAGGAGAATACAAAGTGAAAAAGAAATTAACCCTGATTTTTGGTATATTAATCATTATTGCCGGTGTCGGCATTGCACTTTATCCTGCTATTACAAATATTATCCACAAACGTCAGCAGGCTGAAATGATTAAGGAAACAAAAGCCATGATTTTCCAGCAGGTTGAGGAAAATAAAAATATCGATCCTGCAAAAATGGCTGAAATTCAGATTGAAAACATCAACTATGAGGAATTGGACGAGGATGAAACCGGAAGACCGATTTTCTTCGATACCTTACCTGAGGATTCAGCTTCTTCAGATAAAAATTCTGAAGATAAGCCGGAAAAAACGTCCTCAAATGATGATAAAGAAGATAACGGGAACAAGCCGGAGGCAATAAAAACAAATATTACTCCTACACCTACGCCGCTTCCTCATCGTGACGAGACAGAATATGATACAAGAAGATTATATGGTCAGGATATTGTCGGTATAATAGAAATTCCTGCAATTGATTTGATATATGCCCTTGTTGAAGGCGTCGAGGATGAAAACATCGGCGTTGCAATAGGCCATTTCCCTTCAACTGCAAAGCCCGGAGATGTTGGAAACTGCTGTCTTGCAGGCCATAACGGAGGACGTTACGGAAGATATTTCGGAGATATTGTCGATTTAAATGAAAATGACGAGATTCTTATCACTTCACTCGACGGACTTGTATATACCTACAAGGTACATCAGAAATTCATAGTCGAGCCCACTGATACATATATACTTGAGGATCAGGATTCTTCATCCCGTATACTTACCCTCGTTACATGTACCAATCATGGAAAACAGAGACTGATCGTTCGTGCATACTGTACTGAAGGACCTTCCTACTATACCGGAGAATAATGATAAAGATTATACTGATTTTGGCCGGCTTATGCCTGATTGCATTAATATATTCCATTATCAGCATCAAAATGCTGAAGATAACCTCTTATGATTATTCATCAGAGCGTCTTCCGAAATGCCTGAAAAACAAAACAGCAGTGCTTATATCTGATGTGCATTGCTGTCATCATGGCAGGAAAAACAGCAGGCTGATAAATAAATTACGTGAATGCAGGCCTGATTTCATATTCATTACCGGAGACCTTATAAACGGATGCAGTGGAGAAGAAAAGCAGTTCACAGAAGAATTTATGTCCCTGCTTGATGAGTTTAAATGTCCTGTTTATTTCTGTCCCGGAAATCATGACCAGAAGCTCGCACGCAAGGATAAAGGTGCATACAACGAAAATATGGAATACATTAAAAGCCATTCAAGGCTTTTAATAAATTCAACAATATATATGCAGGAGGATGGCTATTATATTTCAGGCGTCAGAATTCCTCTTGTCTTTTATCATAAAAAATGCAGGGACTACCGTATGGACAGGCTGATTGATGCAGCCTATGAAACCTCCTACGACGAGGAACCTGATATTTTCCGCATACTTCTTGTTCACGATCCATATTATTTTGAACGCTATGCAGCAAGCGGTGCCGATCTGATTTTATGTGGACATGTACATGGCGGAATTATCCGTATTCCTTTTCTGGGCGGAATTATTTCACCACGTTTTGAGTTTTTCCCAAAATATGATAAGGGAGTATTTACAAAAGACAGAAGTACTATGATTATTTCTGCCGGCTTAGGATGGCATAACATACCGATCAGATTTTTAAACACACCGGAGCTGGTAAAAATAAACTTCAAATAAACACATTTTTACCGGAGCGGCAATATTAACAGCAGACAGAACATTAAATTTTACGGAGGGGAAAGGAATGAGTATATCGGTTCATCTTGATGTTTTTGAAGGACCCCTTGACCTTCTTTTACAGCTTATTGATAAAAATAAGATTGATATTTATGATATTCCGATAATCGACATTACAAATCAATATATGGAAATCATAGAAAACATGGAGACGGATACCCTCGAAACCATGAGTGATTTCCTGGTTATGGCAGCATATCTCTTAAAAATAAAATCGCAGATGCTTCTTCCTAAGCCTCCCGTCAACGAAGAAGGCGAGCCGGTGGATCTTCGTTCCGAGCTTGTTGAAAGGCTACTTGAATATAAAATGTTCAAATATGCTTCAATGGAGCTTAAGGATAAACAGCTCGACGCACAGCGGCTGATGTTTAAGGAGAGCACTGTACCCGATGAGGTCAAGCAGTATAAGGAGGATGTTGATGTTTCTGAAATACTCGGAGATGTTACCCTGAACAGACTTAACGATATATTTAAGGACCTTGTCAAGAAAAAGGACGACCGTATAGATCCCGTCAGAAGCAAATTTGGTACAATCGAAAAGGAAGAAACAAACATTTACCAGATAATAGAGGAATTACAGATTTATGGTGTTTCCCATAAGCATTTCAGCTTCAGGAAATATATGGAAGCAAGAAAAACAAAGGTAGAAATGATTGTATCCTTCCTTGCGATTTTAGAGCTGATGAAAATGGGCAGAGTTAAAATCAAGCAGGAAGACCTGTTTGATGATATTATAATCGATTACCTTGCAGATGATATCGTTCCACTGGACGGATTTTTAAGCTGATAATCAAATATTTGACTACATTTTTAAGGAAAAGTATTATGAATGATATAACAAAGCTTGATAAGGATTTAAAGCTTCTGCTGGCACATGTAGAAGCAATTCTATTTACAATGGGTGAAGCAGTTGAAATAAGCAGGATTGCAGAAGCAGTAGGGCACGACGAGGATACGGTCAGGAACTGTATACGTGCATTAAGTGAGCGCTATGAGGATGAAAGCTTCGGCATGAAAATAATAGAGCTTGATAATGCATTTCAGATGTGTACAAAGCCTGAAATGTATGAAACAATCATAAAAATAACCAATGTTCCCCAGAAGCATGTTCTTACGGATGTCCTTCTTGAAACACTTTCAATAGTAGCCTACAAGCAGCCTATCACCAAGCAGGAGGTGGAGGCTATCCGTGGTGTAAATTCGGACCATTCCATCAACAAGCTTCTTGAGTACAAGCTTATCGAAGAGGTTGGCCGAAAAAACTGTCCCGGACGTCCCTGCCTTTTCGGAACCACAGAGGATTTCCTGCGCAATTTCGGTATTTCTTCCATTGAAGATCTTCCGTCCATTACCCAGGAAAAAATTGAAGAATTTAAAACCGAAGCAGAAGACGAGATGCAGCTGAAACTGGATATCTGAATAAATTCGGGAACTATAAGATTACTGATGTGTGTAGAATGGCACCGGTTAAAATCAGTCATGTCATGGTTATGCAGGATATGGCTGATTTTTTATTTCAATTTAATCTTTATAGCTTTTTGAAATCAAATATAATTTAAAGCTTATTTTGTAATCAACTTTCAACTACTTCAACTTAAATTAATTTTCATTCAACTTCATTCAACTTCCCCAAAATATATATGAAACCATGACAAATAAAAAACGCTATAGTAATTGAAGGTCTTAATAGTTTCAGTCCGTATTGACGAAAGGAGACACATGTTTTGGAAGACGATAAAATAGTACAGTTATTTCTGGACCGCGATGAAAATGCAATCAGGTTTTCTGCGGAAAAATATGGTACAAGGCTTCGTGCAGTGTCTTTATCTATTACCTCGGACTATCAGACAGCAGAAGAATGTGAGAATGATACTTATTTACAAGCTTGGAATTTAATTCCACCGAATGAACCAAGAACATTTCTATATTCTTTCCTGGCACGCATTACAAGACATATTTCAATAGACAGATGCCGCGAACAAAACACCTTAAAAAGGTCTGCTATCGTAATAGAATTAAACGAAGATTTAAACATTCCCGCATCAGTTAATATCGAAAGTGAAATAATCGCAAAAGAACTTGGCATTGAAATCAACCGTTTTTTGCATTCTCTTTCACAAGAACAGCGTGTTTTGTTTGTTAGAAGATATTTTTTTATGGAGTCTATTGCAGATATAAGCAAAAAAACTGATATTTCCGAAGGCAAAATTAAAACAATATTATTTCGCTTACGTAAAAAATTGCGTAAACACTTGATAAAGGAGGGGTATATGCAATGAAATTTGATATATTATTGGACTCAATAGAATTCATTGATGAAGAACTTATTAATGAAGCTGAATATTATAAAAAGAATAAAGCAAAGAATAAATTTATTAAGTATTCCGCAATAGCTGCATGTTTATGTATTTTAATTGCAGGTACTTTTATGTTTAATAAGCATTTTAAAAGTAATACTATAAACGACAGTTTATCAAATAGTAAGTTTATTGATATTAATCCAGCGGGCAGCAACGAGCATATATCTGATGGCAGCAAAACCTTCGTGAACAATTATAATTCGTTGGATATTAATCAGAGCATTAATGATTGTACTTCAGGAAATTCAGATAATCCCGAATTAATACTTGGTAATTTTAAAAGTACTGTAACTGATGAGCAATTAAAAAATGAATTTTGGCGATTTTCTTTGGATAATTTAAAATATTATTCAAAAACTGAAGAAAACTTAATCTTTTCTCCAGTTGCTTCTTATCTGGATCTTACCATGCTCATAATGGGAACTAATAACAATACATATGAAAAACTTAGAGATATTATTTGTCCCGATGCAGAAAAAAATGATATTGATAGATTTTCAATCAATTTAGTAGCAGCAGCAAAACAAAACCAAAACCTTTCAATTACAAATTCCATATGGATAAATGACGCCAAATTACAAAACAACTATATAAATCAAAAGTACATTAATTTTTTAAATAGCAATTATGAAGTAAAATCAAACTTATATATTTTTAATGAAGATACACGAAATAGTATTAATCAATGGATATATCAAAAAAGTAATAATAAAATTATAGATATACTCCCTGAACTTAATCCGGATTCACTTATGGTAATACTTAGTGCTATATTCTTTGATGCCGAATGGAACGACCAATATGAAAATATTCAAATAAACGAAAATGGCAAATTTGCTAATTATAATGGAACATTATCACATGCGACTTTACTATCTTCCATTGAACAAATGTATTTTGCTTCAGAAAATGCTACAGGCTTTTTAAAATATTACCAAGGGAAAAAATATGCATTTTTTGCAATTCTGCCGGACAAAAATATAAGCTTATCTGAATATATCGACAAATTGATGAATGACGACTTATATTCTATATATAAAAACTTAGAACAAAAGAATGTTGAAGTAAACATTCCATGCTTTAAATCAGATTATTTAATTAATGTAAAAAATTACCTTTCAAATAAAGGAATAAAAGATTTATTTGAAGGAAATGCAGATATATCTACTATTTTTACTATAAATATTAATAATGAATTATTAATTGATAGCCTTTATCAGAAGTCTTATATGGAACTTAATAAAACAGGAACAAATTGTCCAATTAATACTTGTAGTCCAATCTCTTCGGTAGAGAATAAATCAGACTACAATATACCGCAAGTATATCTTATCAGGCCATTTATATATATAATAATGGATGTTGAAAATGAAATACCGCTATTTTTAGGAACGGTTAATTTCCTGCAGGATTAACATATTATATATTTTGTCTTATTTCACACTTAATGAAAGGAGCTATTCTATGGAAAAATCCAAAAAAACATTTCTAATTTTATTCCTACTTATTATATTATGTGGTTATAAGCCATTAACAACTGCATACGCTACTGAAAAAAAAACACACGATATTTATTTTTTCACTACATTAAATAATAATGCAAATCAATTTCTCATACAAAATTATAATTCAATAATTAATTCCTGTACCTTAACTTCATCAATAAATTCACAAATCAATCTTGGGTATCCTATATCCATTAGAAGTGTCGAAAATTATTATTATGTACCAATTATAAATAATAATAAATGTATTGGAATTATTACTTTATACCAAAGTAACTCAGGATATTCCTACTATTATCAAGTTGGATTTTCAAATTTATTGAACACATTAACATCTGGTCAATATTATTTTGAAAAGGATAATTCATCGATTTATTTAATATCTTCAAATAGTAAATATTTAATAGAATCATACAATAAAACCGTATCTTATCAATGTGAAGCCAACTATACAAATCAAATAAACTTAATAGAAGATGAAATTCAACTAGATATTTTCCAAAATATCCTTACAACAGGCTATAGTAATAATAACAATCGTTCAGTTACATCTAATCAACTAAATATTCCCTACTATGCAAACGGAGGATACTATGGTTATTGCTGGTTATGTTGTGCTGCATCAGTATGTAGTTACTACGGGACAAATATAAATTTAGAAACAGCCCATTCATTTGTACATGGAACTTCTCACACATTGCATTATTGTCAAGGTGGTTATCTAACAGATGTTAACCAAATCGTAACATATTATACAGGCAAAGTTGCAACCATTACTAATTCAAAGCGTGCACCAAGTTATGTAATGCTTTTAATTAATTCAGAGAAACCACTTGTTACAAGTTGGGGGAATTATTCAAATATAACACGTAAAGGACATGAGATGATAATTAGTGGTTATATATATGATAATTATACCAATATATTTACTTATATAATTCGTGATCCCAATACATCAAATTATATATATCTTCCATTTTCATATAACGCCTCGGCAATTACATATTCAATATCCGGAGATATTTACACATGGGAGGCTACATTAGATGGTTGGATTTAATAGAACTACCCCCAAAATTATATTTACTTTATTTATTATATTTTCAATAATACTTTCAGGATGTTCATCCGGGCTTCAAATTCTTGATGAAAATACAAAAGGACAGCTTTCAAAAGATAAATTAACAGAAGCATATTGGAATCTTACGCAGAGTAGTATTAAATATGCATCCTCATGTGATACTAATGTCCTTATTTCACCGGCATCTTTATACATAGCGCTTACAATGCTTACGATGGGAACCGATTCAACAACCTGCCGCCAACTGGAAGATTTTCTATGTGTTGGAAGTGAGAAAGCAGATTTAGTCAGTTATGCACAAACACTTATTAATTTATCACGTCAGGATGATTCTTTGAAAAATGCAAATTCTCTATGGTTGAATGATTTACAGGTTCACGGACTGGTATTCAACCAATTATATTCTCAATTTCTTCTTGAGCATTATGATGCCGACTTTAAGAAATGTAAATTCAACGAAAATACATTCGAAGAAATAAATTTATGGGTAACAAAGAAAACAGACGGAAAAATTAAAAATATGTTCGAAAAAGATAGTATAAACAGTGAGTCATTTATGATTTTATTAAATGCAATGTCATTTGATTCCCAATGGGATATTGAATATTTACCACAGTATATAAATTCCAAGGGAAAATTCAAAAACAATGACGGTTCATTATCAACGGCAACAATATTATCCTCTACCGAACCATTATATTTATCTTCAGACGAAGCTACCGGTTTTTTAAAATATTATAAAGACAAAAAATATGCATTAATGGCAATGCTTCCAAATGAAGAAATACCTCTGTCTGATTTTATTAATAATTTATCTCTTAATGAACTTTATTCATTTTATAAAAGTTCAAAAAATATTGATGTAAATGTAAAAATCCCCTGTTTTACAAATGAATATTCAATTGAACTAAAAAATTATTTGGAAGAAATGGGAGTTAGTGAGGTTTTTACAGAACAATCAGATTTTAAATATCTCCTTTCATCAGAAACTTATGATGCAATTAGTACTGATGATAAAAAAATGATTTATGTAAACAGAGTATTACAAAAGTCAACTATTGATTTAAATGACAAAGGGACTTCAGTTGCATCTTCAACTGCAATTATGCTACTGGATAGTGCATTGGATACAAAAAACACACAGAATCCGATGGTATATCTTAACAGACCATTTATATATGCAATTATAAACATTGAAGAAGGTATTCCTGTATTTATAGGAACTGTTGATTCTTTATAACAATAAATTATATCAAGTTAATCATGTAAATTTTTTAACTTTCCAGTGTTTTTTTAACTTTCCAGTGTTTTTTTTAACTTTCCAGTGTTTTTTTTAACTTTCCAGTGTTTTTTGCTGTCAAGCATTTTTGAAAATGTCCCAAAATAATTGAAACATTAGCCCCTGCTTTCTAGGCTGGGGCTGCTTTTGTTTTGTGGGCTCTGCCCACACCCGTCCCTCGTCGGGAAGGCA
>JAZQNG010000119.1:0-5509 GCA_045627205.1 Lachnospiraceae bacterium | reverse complement strand
ATAAATGCAGGTGTTGACTCACCAAACTGCTTGTCACCAAGCTGAACGGTAATAGTCTTGGGATTGCTTGTCTCAAGGAATACATTCCAATCGGTAAGTATTTCATCGTCCAATGCACCGTCTGTCCAGAAGCCTACATCTCCTGACATAGCAAGGAACTTACCGCTGTGCTTTGATTCAACATCAAACTGAAGAGACTTAACAGAAGCTGCCTTGTCGCCAAGTGCACTAAGTGCATCAATTGCAACAAATGCATAGTAAGCAGGCTTTGCCTTTGTAACGGCAAGTGCCTTTCCACCATTGTAATCAATCAATTCAACTGTACTTTCGTCAGCCTTTGCGTGACCTGTGTACAATTTTGTAAAGCCAAAATTTCCATCATCAAAATTCAATGATGCATCCTGTGTCGAAACAGCTACCACAGGCTTAGGTGCCTCAGTAACAACTACTACCTCAGGCTCAACAGGTGCAACTGTAGGTGCAGGTGTAGGTGTTGCAGTAACTACAGCATCTGAACTCCCCGAGCTGCTGCATGCTGCTAATGCCATGCTAAATATCATAGCAAGAGCCAGTACCAAAAACTTTTGTTTTTTCAACTTTTTCATCCTCCTTATTCTTGTTTAGTTGAATAACCTGTGTCATAATCCACATTTTCCGTTACACATAAAAGCTTGAAATATTAACTTTTTTTCATAAACCAACAATTGAATTATAACACATTATGATATATATGTCACGAAATAATGGCTGAAACAAAAGCAGTCATAAAAATTATTAATCTAAGCTTACAACATGCTTCCAATCCGGGCGTCATAACTGCATATATATCCTGAAGATATGGAAATCAGCCGACAATTCCGCTTCGTTCCACGCCTTCAATAAAATATTTCTGAAGAGCAACATAGATAATGATAATCGGCAACAGAATCAGGACAATACCCGCATCCAGATAAAGCTCCTGAATCGCCTTGTCAAGTATCTTATCCTGGTTAGCAATCGTAAGCTGAAGGGATGCAACCTTCTTACTAATAACTATATCGTCGCTTATCAGGAATAAATTCGCATAAAAGATGTCATTAAACTGCCATACAATAGAGAAAACCGTAACAGTAATGACAGCCGGCATAGCATTTCTCAGCATAATATTGAAATACGTATACCAGGTTCCACATCCGTCAACAAGGGCAGCCTCTTCTATTTCCTTTGGCAGTCCCCTGAAGAACTGATTAAAGATATAAATAAACAGTCCCGATCGCAATCCGCACCCAAAGAATGTCATAATATACATCGGAGCGACCGTACCCATAATTCCGGGTGAACCGCTGAACTGACTTACCAGTCCAAAGGGGTCAAAGCTCTTGAAGGTCATATATACAGGAAGCATGATTGTATGTGAAGGAATAACAATCATTACAACAACAAGACCAAAAAGAAGCTTTTTAAGAGGAAAATCAAAACGGGCAAATCCATAGCCTACCATAGAGCAGACAAAAAGCTGTATCAGAGTAAGGCTGAGTGTATAAAGAAGGTCCTTACCAAGCGTCGGCCAATAATTAAGTCTTTCGATTGCAAGCTCATATCTCTCGGTTGTCGGAAACTGAGGAAGAACAAACATCATAGGATTATAGCAGTCCTTATCCGACGATATCGAGTTTACGATAATACCGATAACGGGTGAAATTATAACATAGGCGACACCGACAATTATTGCAATACGAAGCAGCAGAATGAAAAATTTACTGATATCATTAACAAAGCTTCTTGCAACATCGGGATCCTTCATGGCTTTTTTAGCTTTATCCAGAGTTTTGGACATATTACATAAACCATCCCTTTCTTTAAAGCATAGGAAACGCAGCTCATGTGCAGCGTAAAATATCGCGGACTAAATCAGTTGTAATAGAAGGTACGCTTCTGGATCAGTCCAACAATTACAACCAGAATAATACAGGTTGCTATTGTACTGACAAGACTGAATACCGAACTTAATCCGTAGTTAAACTGTGTAAATGCAGTATCATAAGCAAGATTGACAACCTCTGAATTTGAGAAGCGGTCAACAATTGTATATACTACATTTGTGATAATGTGCGGCATAACCATTGGGAACGTAACCTTCCAGAAGGTCTCATAGCCGGTTGCACCCTCTATTCTCGAAACCTCATACATTGAAGACGGAATCGACTGAAGTGCCGCAATAAAAATAATTATCTGTACGCCCGACGCTGCAATGATATCATTAATACGCGTTACGGCAGAGGAAATATAATCCAGCATTGAAGCCGGGATTCCCAGATTCATAAACATATCGATGAGATAATCGATATCAAAAGCAAGACTCGATGTAGATGAAACATTCTCGGACAGCTGTGAAGCAAGTCCGCCTGCCATCATCTTCTGACTCATTTCAAGTGCCTCGGTAATGGCTCCCGAATTAAGTATAACCGGAAGGAAAAATATGGCACGTACCAGTCCCCTGCCCGGGAATTTCTTGTTCAGAAGCATGGCCATGAACAGACTGAAAAAGGTAATCAGCGGAACATCGATAATCATATCAATAAGTGAGCTGGTCAGTGTCTGTTTAAATGTACCGTGCTCCATAAAAGCATACTTATAATTCTGAAGTCCTACATATTCAAGGCTGTAGCCGACCTTATTAGGGTCAACACTTAATTCTGAGAAGGAAAACTGCCCCGTCATCCATAGGGACCTGACATAAAAAATCAGGAAGCCTATCAGCCATAAGGAAATAAACAGATATCCGTAAATACTTCTTCTCTGCAGAAGCGTCAGCTTCTTTTTCTTCTTTTTAGGAGTTGCAGAAGATGATTCTCCGGCATTTTTAGCCTTTGCCATTATCTATCTTCACCCCCCTTTTCAAACGGTAATACCGTATAGCTTCTATAGCTGAGCGGTGCAACGGAATAACCGTCATCAGCAGTAAGCTCCTCGTCACTGTAGTTTATGAAGAAGGTCACGCCATTATCATAAACCACCTTTCTTAATCCGTTATCTAAAATCTTATGCTCTGTAATAAAGGAACCGTTAACTGTACCAAGAGCCTCGTTAACTCTGTTATACACATCAACCGAATTATCACGCCAGGTATTAAACGTTGTAGCGTAGAAACGGTTCATGGCCGTATCCTTCATTTTACTTGATTCCTCGGCTGTAAATACAAAATGAGGGGATGCTCCTGCCTCAATCAGACTGAGAATCGTTTTATCCATATGAAGGTTATCTTCAAAATTCAAAAGTGTTGAACCATAGCTGATACAGCCATGAATTATCATCTCATAAAGAGGAATTGATTCATCCACAAGATAGTAATTATTATCATCGAGCGGAACATTGATTATATCATCACTATAGGCCCATGCATAAGCATTTGCATTTGAGGTCATAAGACGTTTTTCCGTCTTCTCAAGTCTTTCAAACTGCGAGTTGACAATTTCCAGTGCCTCCTCACGGTTAATGATTTCGGTACGCCTTTTATCTGAAATCAGTGTATTTCCCAAATCCCTGAGTGATATACCTGAAATATTGATATCTTCTATTTCATCAGCAAAATCACCAACATAACGGGGAAGGAATTTCGGTGAAAGGAGATTTTGCATTATCTCGTTATACATCATCGAAGCTCCGTTATAAAGAGTCGTGGGATTTACCATTCCCTCAGAAGCAACATAGCCTGCGCCGTAATATCTTGCGCCCTCTGCACTATAGTTGAAATCATCATCCTCATAGGTGACCTTCTGAAGTGCAACATCACCGTATAAAACACCGCCAAGCTCCTCAAGCCTGTCATTTAAATCCGAAAGTCCGGATTTTCCGCCGCATTTACCGATAACACTTACATTATCTGCGGTATCGTGATAATATCCTCCGTTAAACCAGCCCTGAAGATTCATTACCTGATTTGAAATTCCTGCATTCTTCAGTTCTTCGGCAATATTTTCAGCCTGTTCAAAGGTAGTCATCGAAATGGTTTTCAGATACTGAATACCTGCAAAATGCTCCGTACCCTTTATTGCAGAAATAACATCATAATAGAACGGAATATTTTCATTTTCAGGAAGCTGCTTTAAAACACCATCGTCAATAAGTCTTCCACGATAATAGTTTGCTATACCCGAATATCCCTTATTCTCTTCATCAAGGAAGCTGTATCTTACCGTAAAATCAATATCATAAAGGTCAGGTTCAAGAACGTATACATCATTATTTGCATCTCCGAAGTTCCTTAAATTGTCAACATTTCGGAAAACAAATGTAGGAAAACAGTAATTATACTGTGATAATACTCCTGAAATACCTGCTGTTATGATGGTGTTTGAGGTACCACTTTCAATAGAGCCCAGAACACTGTTGTTTTCACGGCAGATACCAAAAATCGGAAGCCTGCACGCATCCGTATTTTCTGTGGTAACAAAGCCCTGAGAAATAGGATCGATATCATAAACATACTGCTGATACGTTCCGGCCGTAGTCTTTCCGTTATTAAAATTTATCAACGACCCCGACGCATTCGGAACTACCATATATCCGTCCTCGTCATCCTTTGATGCACCAAAGAATTTAAGAAGCTGAATCCTGTAAATCGAACCTCCTCCATATTCCCTGATAGCCTTTGCAGGAACGGAAACCTCGATATAATCATCACAAAGCCTGTACTCAAGCGGAATATCAAAATGAATATCCTCAGAGCCGTCCTTTTTCTTCAGATTTCCGATTGTATAATTATATCTGATGCCATTTTCAATTGATTCATAGGTATACTGTTTCTTTGAAACTGAATTTGTAAATGAATCAAAGGAATTTGATTTTACATCTGAATTATAAAAGAAAACCTGCATCTGTGACTTCAAATATGCCTTATTACTCTTGTTTGCCTTCGTATCCGAATCCGCATCAAGAGGATTTGAATAGGTTATATTACCGTTTCTCTTATCATATACTGCAACATAGCCTGTCTTTGTATCGGTAAATAGCTTTAGGTTTCCGCTTTCGGCAATAAGTTCAAAGCCTGCAACCTCGCCCGAATTCGGAAGAGGCGCATATTCATGTCCCTGCTCAACGATATAATCAGATAAGTACTGTTTATACTCATCATAATATTTATAATGTACAAGATAATAAACAATATAAATAACAATGCATACTGCAGCTATTCCCAGAACACCAAGAACCACTTTTGTTGCAGGAGAAAGCTTCCTTTTTCTTCTGCTTTTCCTTTTTTCACGTCCTGTAAGAATAACCGGAGCTGCGGTGGCATCAATTGATTTTGCAAAATCAGTATTTTCAAAATGAACATCAATATCCTTTTTTTCCACCGATTCCTTTAATGCACTCTTTATTTCGTTATTTATATTTTCCTGTTCAATAATTTGCTGTTTAGTATTTTCCTGTTTTGTATTTTTCTGTTTTGTATTTTCCTGTTTTATATTTTCCGATTTGATATTTTCTGATTTTTTACTTTCAAGTTCTATTTTTCTTAATGCTTCTTCTA
>JAZQNG010000118.1:0-3247 GCA_045627205.1 Lachnospiraceae bacterium | reverse complement strand
TGTTATTCCTGAACTTAACGGCAAGCTCATCGGTTCTGCACAGCGTGTTCCTACACCTACAGGATCAACAACAATCCTTGTTGCTACAGTTGAGAAGAGCGTAACAAAGGAAGAAATCAATGCAGCTATGAAGGCAGCAGCAACAGAGTCATTCGGTTACAACGAGGATGAAATCGTTTCAAGCGATATCGTTGGTTCAACATATGGTTCAATCTTTGATGCTACACAGACAATGGTTGGCGCTGACAACCTTGTACAGGTTGTTTCTTGGTATGATAACGAGAACAGCTACACATCACAGATGGTTAGAACAATCAAGTACTTCTCAGAGTTACAGTAAGAAGTCGGTTGATTACAACCTAAATATGATTTTAAAGGGTGGTATTTATTACCACCCTTTTTTTACACTTGAAATGAAATATGCAAAAATGATAAAATCATCTTTAGATGTTGTCCAAAATGGACGTTTTTTTGTGAGGGTATAAATGGATAATTTAGATGATGCAATGAGCAAAATATTTGGAAACAGTTCAAGCACCAACAGAATGTCAAAGTATTCTGTTGATCAGATTGATGCGGCAAAAAAACGCCAGAAAAAATATGGCGGTACACTTATAGATAATCTGGAAGCAATTTCTAACGGACTTGCGGATCCCGAGCAGGAAGCAGGCAGTGATTCGGGTGCCGGAAAAGGGTTGGGTTCTATTTTTGGAAAACGTACAGGCATGAGTGACATGAATGATATGATTTCCAGAAATACAGAGGATCTGACAAGCCTTCTTGCAAGAAACACAGAAGATATTAATGCAACAATAAGAGAGATGAATGCAAATCTTGCAAAGGATTACGGCGTTAATCCGGGTGTGGCTTCGGATATAGGTGCGCAGATAAGCAGAGATTTTGAGGTTACTCCCGAAATGTATGCCAATGCGGGGAGATTTGTTAACAGCCAGATGGGGAAAACATCAGGCAGTATGACAGGGGCAGGCATGGTAGCCGGATCAATGGCAAGCGCTACAGTTAACGCAGCTGCTGCGAATGAACTTCCGGACAATGAGAGCGCTCTTGAAAAATTTGCAGGTCTTTCGGATGAACTCAAATCGAAGATATATGGACAGGATGAGTTTATTAAAAAACTGCTTATTGCATTTAAAAGACCATTTGTATCCGAGAGAGACGGAGACGATGCATTAAACAGCATATATATTACAGGTCCTTCCGATACAGGAAAGCATTACGCACTGGGAATGCTTATTAAGGAACTGGGAAGCAGAAAAGTATTGCGTTCCGGTGAATATACCACCATGGATCTTTCTCTTTATCCGTCAGCTGCCGAAGAACAGCTTTTCCTTCAGGATTTGTATTCTGCACTTCAGAGCAAAACCTCGGTTGTTGTTTTTGAGAACTTTGAAAGCTGTCACGTTTCGCTCCTTATAAGGTTAAGCGACCTTGTTACTGACGGTGTTTGTCGTCTTGCAGACAGATATGTTATGCAAAAGGGACAGCTTGTAAGTGTGTCTACTTCATTTGCCGGTGAAACAGTCGGTTCATTTGAAGCAAAAGGCAAGTATCTTGTTTTTGTAAGTGATAAGCCACTGGATAAGCTTGCGGATGTAATGGGCGCTCCATTTATCAATGCTCTCGGCGATATCTGCGCCACGAAGCCCCTTGATGCGGACGCAATGAAGAAGGTTGAGGAAGAGCAGGAAGCCATTTTAATTGAGAAATGCAAGAAGACTCTTTCTTACGATATAACCATAGATAATTCATTTAAGAAATATCTTCTTGAGCAGGATTCAAAGAACCGCGGACTTAAAGGAATTCTTGATGCATTTGCGGATACCTTTAAGGTGCTTGCTCAGATGAAACTTGAAAGAGACGATATTTCAGTAAAGGAATTCACCTTAAAATGCAAGAGGGGAGTACCTTCAATTCAGGCCGGTGAGGAAAGTATCCGCTTTGATGAATATCTTGGAGGCGGTTATAACGGTGAACTTGAAAGTGTTGAGGCTGAGCTTGACAAGATTGTAGGTCTTGTGGAGATAAAGGAATATGTTCGCGGTCTGAAGGAATACTATGAGGTTCAGAAGCGTCGTCGTGAGGAAGGACTTAAGGCCGGAGAACTTAATAAGCATATGATCTTTACAGGTAATCCGGGAACCGGTAAGACAACAATCGCACGTATTGTCAGCAAATACCTTAAGGCAATCGGTGTGTTGTCAGGAGGACAGCTTGTTGAAGTATCACGTGGAGATCTGGTGGGAAGATATGTCGGACATACGGCTCCACTTGTTAATCAGGTACTCAAATCGGCACTTGGCGGTGTTCTCTTTATTGATGAGGCATACAGTCTTTATCGTGGTGAGGATGACAGTTTCGGTCTTGAGGCAATAGATACCCTGGTAAAGGGAATTGAGGATAACAGAGATAATCTTATAGTTATCCTTGCGGGATATTCCAAGGAAATGGAAGGTTTTTTGGAAGCCAATTCGGGACTTAAGAGCCGTTTCCCGAACATTATCAATTTCCCGGATTATACGGGAGAGGAGCTTGTTTCAATATCACGTATTACAGCTGCTTCAAAGGGTTATGAGATAGAAGAGGCTGCCGAGAAACCGCTTCTTGATTTCTACAACGAAGTTCAAGCTAACAATCCAAGAGAGGCCGGCAACGGACGTCTTGTAAGAAATAAGGTTGAGGAGGCAATACTTAACCAGTCCAAGAGACTTGTTGCAGAGCCTAAGGCGGATATGTCTGTTCTTACTGAACGGGATTTTGATTTTTCGGAAACGATATGATGTGGATTTAGGGCAATTACTTCAAACAAACAATTTGAATAAACAACATAAATAAACAATTTAAACAATCACGCTAAACAATCACTTCATCATGAAGTGATTGTTTTTTTAGATATTGATTTAGGTATTGATTGATTTAGGTATTGATTTGTTTTTGATATTGATTTGTTTTTTTGATATTATATACTGCTTGAATTCATTTCTATCTGCCCGGAAAAACGAAAGCGGGCAGATAAAAGCGAGGATAGGGCAGATTTATCTGCCCGGAAAAACGAAAGCGGGCAGAAAAAAGCGAGGATAGGGCAGATTTATCTGCCCGGAAAAACGAAAGCGGGCAGATAAAAGCGAGAATAGGGCAGAATTATCTGCCCGGAAAAACGAAAACGGGCAGATAAAAACGAGGATAGGGCAGATTTATCTGCCCGGAAAAACGAAAGCGGGCAGATAAA
>JAZQNG010000117.1:0-12751 GCA_045627205.1 Lachnospiraceae bacterium | reverse complement strand
TGACCCTAGGGGGACGGGGTTGTAGGGTCAAAAAATTTATTTGACCCTACAACCCCGTCCCCCTAGGGTCATTCGCTTACGGCCTTATAATGTCTGTGCATTAAGTTTCTTAAGCAATTTCGTCAGCGGCACTATTAATGTACCAAATGCCAGATTTCCCAAGGCTTGAATTATATCCCAGGGGAATCCGGTTACAATCCACGATATGGTCGTCTCCAGGTTGAAGCCCATCGATAAAGCCCAAACAGGTGAATACAGTGTTCCATAGCTTAATCCATGCAGGGCACAGACTATCATATACACAGGAACAGCAATTTTATTCGGCATTTTCTGCGGCAGAAGCATTGTCACGCCCCAAAGGACAGTCCAAATATACAAATACGGTATCCACCAGACTGCAAAGCCTGCAAACAGACCTTCCAAAAGCACAAACACATATATCGGTATCAATGCTTTCCCCCTGTATGTCAGGGTATACACCATAATCAGCAGCCCAAGTATATGTATATTCGGCAAAAACGCCATCAGTTCCTTTGAAATAAACATTATGGCCCCAAGCATACTGAAAATAACCATTTCTTTTATACTTAGTTTTTTCAACTCACTGGCCCTCAACCTTAAATGTATATGTCGCTCCGGCTTCCACCTTGGTTGTGTCAACACCTGTCATGGCATATTCACCATTGATATAAAAGGACCAGTAGGTACCGTCATTTTCATAGATTGCCTCTATTCCGTTTACCCTTTTGACATAAAGACCGTACTCACCTTCGTCGCCCTCGATAAGCTTCTCATCAAGAAGGGCCTCTCCAACAGTCTCCCTGTCTGTAGTAATGTCAAACGAGGTTTCTTTCCCGTCACGGTCAACTACCTTAAAGGTAAATTGAATACTGTCCGTTTTTTCCGTTGTCTTCACTGTTTTGTCATCCTGTGACAGTGCTTCCTTCTTTGTGCAACCTACTGCTGAGATTATGATCATGGCCGCAAACAGGATCATAAACAAAAATCTGCTAAATTTTGTTTTGTTCATAATAATCCTCCAAATATTATATTAGGGTAATATTTTTTCATATTCCCTTTTCCTGTCTGACCTTATGATACTCCTTTAGGACCGTGGCACTCGCACAGGATACAGACGCTCAGTAATATCATCACGCTGTTACAGTTCACATTCTCATATCATAAACAAGGCTAAGTCTTCCGGCTGGCATATATACGCATCACAAGCCTTCTCAGGAAATACTCCCAATGGCTGACACTGCTGTCACATCCTGCGGTTTGCGGCACCCCCGGATGTTGCTTTGCAATATGCTTACGGCGACGGGCTCGCTCAGGTCTTTCACCTGCTTCCTTACTCCTTTAGCCAAACATCAATATTATAATAAATCGGAATAAATTGTACAACCCAAATCTTGCCGGTCTTCAAAATTAATAAAAAACTCCTTAATTAGCCATTACCGCACCGGATACCAATTCACGAAACGGGTTCAAAATCCTCCGCTCCGTGCTTGCAGATCGGACAGATAAAATCCTCAGGCAGCACATCACCCTCGTATACATATCCGCAGATTTTGCACACATACCCTTTTTTTCCGGCCGTTTCAGGCTTCGGTTTAACCTTATCCTGATAATAGGTGTAGGTCATTGTTTCCTTATCTGAAATCACAGCCGCCCCGGTAACCGAACAAATGAACATTCCGTGCGTATCAAGGTCAACGTATTGCTCAACCCTTAGTGATATGTAGGCGTTAATGTACTGCGAAAGATATGCCAGTCCGTTATCTGAACGAAGCACACTGACCCCCTCGAATTTATCCACATTCCTTCCGCTTCTGAAGCCAAATGACTCAAATACGGAGAAGGGTGCTTCAACGCTCAGACAATTGACATTCATTATGCCTGTCTGTTTTATCACATAATGAGAATAATTCTGCTTGTTAATACATACTGCGATACGGTTTGGAGAATTTGTCACCTGCGTAATGGCATTTACAATAAGTCCATTGTCCTTTTTCCCGTCATTCGATGTTACAACATAAAGACCGTATCCGATTCTGAAGAGAGCGGACAGATTGTTTTTTTCTGCAGCCTCTCTGCTCTTTTTTTCATATTCCTTTGTCAGCTCCCTTGCAAGGGCATCGATCTCCGCCCTGCTTCCGTCATTCAGCGATGACATGATTTTAACCGTCGTATCAGTGTATGTCAGATTGCTGCAGCCCTCCAGCATTTTCTTCATAACCTTTGCCGCCTGGGGAGCCCATGAACCGTTTTCAATAAAGCCGATGGTCCGGTTCTTAAAGCCTCTTTCCGTAAGATGATTAATAAATTCCTTCATATACGGGAAAATATCCCCATTATATGTTGTTGTGGCAAGAACAAGCTTTCCATACCTGAAGGCATCCTCAACAGCCTCCGCCATATCCTCACGCGCCAGATCGGTCACTGTCACCTTAGGGCAGCCGTATACCTTCAGCTTATCTGCCAGAAGCTCAACAGCCCTCTTTGTATTACCATAAACCGAGGTGTATGCAATTACTATGCCCTCGCTTTCAATATCATATGCGGACCAGGTATTATAAAGGCCTATATAATATCCGGGATTCTCCGTTAATACAGGCCCATGCAGCGGACATATTTTCTGAATATCCAGTCCTGCTGCCTTCTTTAACAGTGCCTGAACCTGCACACCGTATTTTCCTACAATGCCAAAATAATATCTTCTTGCTTCACATTCCCATTCCTCTTCAACATCCAGCGCCCCGAATTTTCCGAACCCATCTGCAGAAAAAAGCACCTTATCAACATCATCATATGTTACGATAACCTCAGGCCAGTGAACCATCGGTGCCGTAACAAAGGTCAGTGTATGCCTTCCCAAAGCAAGTGTATCCTTATCTCCAACAACAATCCTCCTGCCGTTAAAATCAGTTCCGAAGAAATTCCCCATCATTTTGAACGCCTTATCCGAGGAAACAACAACCGCCTCCGGATAAGTATTCATAAAATTCACAATATTCGCGCTATGATCCGGTTCCATATGCTGAACAATAAGATAATCAGGCTTCCGGGCTCCCAGCACATCAGACAGATTATCCTGCCATTCGTTGGTAAAACGTCTTTCCACAGTGTCCATTACAGCCACCTTTTCATCTAAAATCACATACGAATTGTATGCCATTCCATTGGGCACAATATACTGACCTTCAAAAAGGTCAACCTCATGGTCATTTACACCTATATATCTGATATCTTCACTAATAATCATAACAACCCTCCTCATTATAAATATCGGCGTCAAAAAATATGACGCCGATTAATACATATATTTCTATAAACTACCTGCTCCCGGAATTCCGACAGCATTCAATTTTCAGCATTTCCAGAGGCTGTGAAGATTGCAGTAGGCATACACAGCCTTAACCTCATCACCCTCACGGATTGCAAAGCTGGCTTTCGGTGCATCTCCCGGCTTAAGCGATACCCTCTGGTTACCATTGTCAGTTTCAATTGCTATCCATTCAATGTAATGCTCCGGAAGCATCGGATGCTCAACCGAGCCCACAGTAACATTTACAATTCCATCCTTAATGGTGTAAACCGGAACATGCTTCTCCAAAGCTGCATCCACTGCCCCGGGAACAATCTCCTGCATTGCCTCTCCGCAGCATATTACCGGAATGCCGGTTTCCTTTACTATAGCGATAATCTGCCCACAGTGTGAGCAACGGTAAAATTTAAGATTCATACTGATCACCTTTCCTCTCATTCCATTATTTACTATCCAACATCTCAAGTATTTTATTCTGTGGGGTATAACCCACAGCGGATGCTGAATTCCTTCCGTCCCTAAATACCTTTATTGACGGAATACTCATTATTCCATAGGTCTCCGCAAGCTCCGGCTCTTCATCTACATTAACCTTTCCGACGGTATATCCTCCGTCCGATGCCTCTGCGAGCTTCGAAATAATGGGGCCCATTGCCTGACACGGTCCACACCACGGTGCCCAGAAATCGACCACCACAGGTACTGCTGACTGCAGCACCTCCTGTTTAAAATTGTTTCTGTTTAATTCTATTACCTTCATCTCATTTCCCTCCTCTGATTAATTACTCCCAATACAGTCATTTACTTTCTGCTTTCATCAGTTTCGGGATAAATACCTTGTATGACTTTAAATAGTCATATCTGCTGTATCATGGCTGACTGCACCGCATCGGACACTACTTGATACAGATGCAGGGACGAATTCCGCCATAACCGTAATAGCTGCTGAGATACTCATATACCAGGGCATCAATGTCATCCGTTACATACTTATTCTTACATGCCGCTTCATCTGAACCGTCACGAAGCCACCAGTAAAAATAACCTGATTCACCATATGTTTCACAGACCTTCTCATAATCGTCCTGAAGTGCACTTGACATAATCTCCGCAATCGGAGAAACATCCTCCTCGAAAAACCAGCTAAGTTCCTCTTCGGATAAAAGGAACACCCTGTCGTTCATTGTCTTTTTCTCACCGGTAATACTATTTACATAATCATACGTATACCCGGTCATGGCACTCTTTTCTTCCTCTGTAAAATTCTTTAGGAAGCCGGCTTCCGAATTATATGAAGGCCACCTGTCATATTCTGAAATTTCACCCGGGGCAACATCCTCATATTTAACAATATTCTTATCCGAATTCAGCCAGCATCTGATGTTTGAAACCGACCAGTCATTGTTACCATAGGCCTGAATCAGTGCCATAGGGCCATACGTTGTGCTCTTTGAGTTTGTCCAGTAGTTACACTCCAAAGGATCCGCACCGTTTAAATACTCCTCATCAGTGCACGTTCCAAACTGTCCGCTCTCCGGTGCATCAAACATTTTCAGGCATAAAATCTTTTTTGAAACAAGTATGGTGCTTCCATCTTCATTCCTATGAAGGACAATCCATTCAATAGGCTCATCACGGTAGCTGCCGATTGTAATACACTCTCCAGGTGCCAGCTCTGCTACAGTCTTTGACAGCTTCGGAGCTTCGTCCTTATTTTCTACGGATTTATCTTCTGATTTATCCTCATTGCTCTGTTCGGCAGCCTTACCGGTTTCTTTATCTTTCTTTACCTCGGTTTTATCTGCTTTGCCATCGTTGTTTCCATCAGAAGTGCTGTCGCCTGAAGCAGTACCCTTATCCGTTTTTTTGTCACCTGTATCGGCGCCGGCATCAGAATCATTCTTAGCGTTCTCAGCATTCTTTTTGCTTTCAGCATCACCCTCGGCTGTGGTGTTTTTGTCCTCTGTATCGCCCTCGGCTGTGGTGTTTTTATCTTCTGTATTGCCCTCAGCTATATCGTTTTTGCTGTCTGCATCGGCTTCGGCTGCAGTATTATTATCATCTGCATTTCCTTCAGCTATATCTTTTTTACCGTCAGTATTTCCTTCAGCTGAATCATTTTTATCGGCAGTATTGCCATCGGCTGCAGTGTTTTTTCCTTCTGCGTCGTCTTCAGCTGTATTGTTGTTATCTGCATTACCCTCACCGGTATTATCAGGCTTGTCAATTTCTGCAGTTTTTCCGTCATTTACTACAGTGTTCCCATCATTTCCGTTCTTTGAAGGGGCACTGTCAGTTAAACCCGTGCTTATATTCTGTGCAGTCAGCAGTTCATCATTATCTCCCTTGGAAAGTGTTATTATAAGAATAACAGCTATTGCCACGGCAAGAACACCGATAACAGCATACAAAATCCAGTTTTTGATGTTCCCTGCATGTTCATCCTTCTCCTCTGCTTCCTTTACCGTCACTATATCATTTTCATGATAAGACCGGTCTAAGGCCCCGCTTTTTTTATCCTCAATCTTTTTCAGCACACTAATGAGTTTTTCATCATTATCATCCTTGTTAACCCACTGATGAGTCATGAGGAAATACTCCATGCCCTTTGAAAGAACCACCTCCTCCATCTTATATACGATTATAGGAATACCCTTACTGCAGGCTCTCTCCATCTCGCGCAGGACATGCGGAGACGTATTTGCCCCCTCCGAAAGAAGGAGCAGTACAGCGTCTGATTTATCAATCGCCGTAATAAGTTCCTCTGCATAAATTGCCCCGCCTGCTATATCACGATAAGCCAGGAAACACTTCTGACCGCTATTCTCAAGCTTATCACAGATTTTTGTTGCCTCATCGGTATTCTTTGATGAATATGAAATAAAGATATACATTTTTCCTCCTAATGCAACGAATGTAATGAGTTGCTCATATAGTAGTTCAGTGCTATGAACAAAACGATTAGCTGATGATGGTATCCGTATTATGACTAATCAGAAGAAATTGTACCACCGGAATAAAGACTTGTAAATCTGTTTAGGTGCGGATTAACCAACTGTACAGAGTATATCCCGGCGTATATATCTTTTTCATAACATGCATCCGAAGCAGCATAATCTGCATCTGAGCATAGAATTGAATCTATCTTTTGATTTCCCTGGTCATCAGGTATTCATTCAAAAGGGTACCATCCTTCAGCCTGATTCCGTTCGGTCTTATGCCTGTTATTCTGAAGCCCATCTTCTCGTATAATCCTCTTGCGCGGTTATTTCCTTCTACAAATTCCAGCTCCATCTGGAGAATATCAGGATTACCCTCTGCAATCCGTATCAATGTTTCAAACAATTTTGTTCCGATTCCCTGTCCCCAGTATTTACTTATCAGAGCAATTGCTACGGATGCACGATGACGGGTTTTCAGATTATTAGTCCAGGCTATCTCGCAGTTCCCTGCTATCTCACCATCAACCTCACATACAAGCATTTCCGCGTTAGGGGAAGCATTTCTTTCCTCAAAGAGTTTTTTTTCACCCTCAAGCGTATATTTCGAGCATTCCTCCGGATATCTTAAAATATACTCCGTTTCTCCTGCCGAAATATTCAGATAATCAAGCATTCCCTGAGCATCATCAGCTGTTGCATTTCTTATTACTGCCCTTCGTCCGTCCTTAAGGAAGAACTCAATATTATCAATTACCATATAATGTTTATGCAGACAGATATATCCTATTCCGCTGCATTTCTCCTTTCATAATATTCTATATGCTGTGGGTTTTACAGTATTTCCTCAGATACCCGAAGGTAAATACCAGCCGGCATATCTCCTTTGACCTGCTGAAGCAATTCTGAAAAAGCTTTTCACAACTAAGCTTAATCGTAAAATAATAAAAATGAACCAGGAACCCCGTCCCCCCAGGGTCATTATAAAAAAATACCGCCTATCCGGTAAAAGATAGGCGGTCAGTATATAAAGATATATCTGAAATCTATGCTTCTATGTTATCCGGATATTTCCATATCAAAACAAAACCGTTCTTAGTCAAAATAATATGACCGGCTCCGATATTTCGATATGAAATTTTGTTAACATATTCAACCATTGATAAATCTCCTTTCAAACTATTGGGCATATACTACAGCATTGTCAGATAATTGTCAACAAAAAGTTTTTTTATTTCTTAATTTTTTTTATTCTGTTCAATTGTGGTTCTATAGCAATATTGGTCAGATTCATCCCCCCGCGCCTGCTTACGGCATAAATCACAGCGTCCGCAACCTCCTCGGGAGAAAGGTAGGCCATCACATCATCATCCACACCAAAGTCACTGTTTCTATATAGATTCGTATCAGTCATATCAGGTTCGATATTAACAACATGGAGGCCATACTTCCGTTCCTCCGCAAAAAGACTCCGTGAAAAGCCCGAAAGTCCTGCCTTGGCTGCTCCATAGGCACACCCATGTGGATTTGCCTGGTTAGCCGTGTGCGATGAAATGTTGATGACATATCCGCTGTTCCTTTTTAAGGATTTTAAAAGAAGACGTGTCATTATCATCGGAACCTCTAAATTTGTACGTACCATCTCCTGAATACGGCTGATATCAAGCTGCTCATGAAGACCGTAATAGCCGACTCCTGCATTATTCACAAGAATTGCTGTTTCCTCTGCCTTATCGATTTCTGAAATTGTTTTCACCATCCTGTCAGTGTCCAAAAGGTCAAGCTGCACCTTTATCATTTCATCGGGTGTATTAAGGCGGCTGAAATCCCTGCCGATTCCATAAACCTTATATCCGCACTCCAAAAGCCTTTTTGCTGTTGCAAGTCCGATTCCGCTTGATGCTCCTGTTACAATTGCTGCCTTTTGCCTGATGTCATTATTTACCGAATTATCGTTTTCTGCCTTCATATACCTGCATTTCTCCTCTTCTGTTCAATCCCATGAGTCCAAAAAAAGCTTCTCTTCCGGAACAAACTGCAATATTCTTTCCTTCATATATTGCTCCATCTCCATATTCAGCCCTTCAGGATACTGATATACACCTTTATTCAGCTCATATGGAAATTGGGCTATTGCTGAAGCCGGCGCATTTTTTCTCATATTCTTCAGATAGCTCTCCGAAATCCTGAAGCTGCCCAGACTGATATCATACAGCCTGTCTGTGTCTATTTCGGAAGCCTTTGAAAAGACCGTATCCAGCATTCCTCCATAGTACTCCCTCCACCCCGGAACATATATCATAGGGTCAAAGGCAATACGGCAGCGTACATCCAGCCTCTGAAGCAGACCTATGGCAGCAAGTCTGCCCATTAGCCCTGCCGTTCCTTTTTCGTACCTGTCTGCGATTTCCTGCGGGGATATTGTATATGCAAAAATCACCCTATCCCTGTGCCTGAGTTTTTCCAGACTCTGACGCACCGAACCGATATTCCCGCATTTTGTCCGTATTTCAATTGTTACCCCGTCGTTTTCATCCACAAACTCTATCCAGCGGTTCAGCATTCCGGTAATACCATTCAGTGCCAGCAGATCGGTATCATATGAAACACAGATATACATCGGGTGCTCCTTCAGAAGTCTCTTTACCTCATCAAAATAATCCTCCAGATTCAAGAACATCACAATATTCCCCGACGGATACATGCCTGAAAGATAGCAGTATTCACAGCCGTAAATACAATTCATGATACAGGAGGTATAATAAAAATGTTCATTTCCGAAGGATTGGCACACCTTCGCACCCTTATAGAGCAGCTCGCCCTTTTTCTCCGCCAGAATAAGTGCCGGTGTCTTTTTCTGTTCAAAAAAGTCCTGTTTTGTCCTACAGAAAACATCCTTGTAATGATTGATTTCTATCACAACCGAATCCGGAAAATGAGCCATTATTTTTGAAACCGCTTCCGAATCCCTTATTTTTTTCTCAACATAAATATGCGAAAATAATTTCATTTCAAAGCCACTCCCAAAATCCTGATTACACAGTCAGTTCACGCTCCAGATGCTTTAAGGCCAGCATTCCGTCCCTTTTATTTAATGCAGGAAGAAGCCCCTCCGCATACATTTTATCGATCATCGGCTGATAGTCTATATTGGCACAATTAGCATATTTTATCAGCTGGCCGAGCATTTTTTCCATAGTCTGCGTTGCATGGAAGGCCTTTGCAAGTGAAGAAATATCTGCCTCCTGCGTTTCACAAAGCTTCTTCCCCTGCTTACCTCTGATTTCGTCAAGGAAGGACCTGATTACCGCCTCCTGCTGAAAAACACATTTCTCAATCAGTGACTCAAGTCCTGCAAAGGAAGCCCCGCCATCCTTTAGCCCGTTATCACTTACTATTTTTAAAAATGCCATCTGTGAAGGTCCGATATAATATTTTGCAGTCTGATAAATAAAGGCTGCCTCCATATCATATAGCGGACCGTGCTCCTTCTGCCATATATTTTTTAAAGCCGGATTTTCCTGCAGACATTCCTTTAAAGGCAATGCTTCCTCCTTTAAAAGTACAGGCTTTGCCACTGAAACCAGTGACCTTTCAGAAATTCCCACAGCTATGGACATATCCGGATAAAAATCCCTGTCAGTTTCACCATCCGTAAGCTTATTAATCAAAAAAATTCTGCCGTTCTCCCCGTCTGAAGCCCCGGGTTCACAGCAGCTTCCGATATTCAGAAGGAAATCCCCTTCTGAAAAACCATACGCTGTCATTATAGCACTTACAGACGAAGCGGCAGCCACAGGACCTACTCCGGTAATAAGGAGCAGAATATCCTCACAATTACCATAAAGCTCCCATTTCTTATCATCAGATACCCTGGTAAGCTTCAGGAAAGAAATTATCGGATTCGCCTCACATCTCAAGGCAGTAGTAATTAATATCATTTAATCAGCCACCCCTTCTTCTTCAATATGCACCAGCCTATGGCAAAAACAAATAATACCAGGCATATAATCTGGTTAGGATTAAGGATATACCCGGTATGGCCGGCCCGTAAAAACTCAAGTGAAAATTTCCCGACAGCTCCCAGTATCATGCCGATCTGCACAAGGTACTCCCTTTTCCTTTTCAGGTATAAATATAGACAGATAAGGAAGAATGCTGCAAACACTATAGTCTCAACAAGCTGCACGGGAAATACATTTTCTTTCGGCAGACGCTGCACAATATTGTATGCAGCCATACTGTCCGCATTGGTCAGGCTGGCAGTATAATGGACACAGCCCGGACCGTCATATGGGATTCCGTAGCAGCAGCCGACACTGAAGCAGCCCAGCTTGCTGATGCTGTACATCAGAAGTATCGATAATGTATATACCCTGGCAAAGACACCTGACCTGTCATGACATATATAATTAAAAGCCACAATTCCCACAAGCATTCCGATCAGTCCGCCAACACTTGAAAATGGAGCATTCAAAAATGTCAGTCCCTGCCTGAAGGAAAAAATCAATGTATAGAATTTCGCGCCACAAACGACAAACACTGCATTCATAAGTACCGACAGTCCGGCAAGCCTTGCCTCAACAGCCTCTCTTTTCAGTAGCAGATAGGCAAGCAGAAAGCCTGTACCAAAGGCCAGCAGCATAAAAACAGTATACGGAGATATTCCCGTATCACAGACATCAACATTCATAAAGCAACTTTCCTATCAGTTTTTTACTTCAAAACATAATCACCCGCGGAAGCCGTCCACAGGATCATCTGCATCGTTCAGTCAGGAAAATGCAGACAGGGATCAATACAGTTCTTTGTAAACGGTTCAACACAGTTTACTACTATAGAATTTATAATCAGACTAACTGCCAGAAAAACAATAACAAGGATTATCATAACCTTTCCCCATCGGTTTTGCGGATAATTAACCCTTGTATAAATTGCCAGGACCATGGACGCAAGGAAGCTGCAGGCGCAAAGTACCATACAGACCGGCTCGGACGTTCCGATAATCAGAAAGAAGGTAGTCAGAATCAGCAGAATCAATGAGGTCGGTCCTATAATCTCATTATTCTTTTTTTCACCTGTTTCCTCCGTACAACGGCCACCTCCGCCATTATCTGTACGGTCTGCCCATTTCCAAAACAGTAGCCGCTCCAGTGAAATCCTTGGTCGCCACATTTTACGTGCTTCCTCAAACTCCGGATAATCCGTATACCACTTCCAGAAAATATCAAACCCTCCGTCTTCCATCCGAATATTTTCAAGATTGTTCTTCTCTGCCTCAACAAGCTCTTTGAAGCTTTCAGTATATAAATACGCGTATCTTTCATTAAAGAAATCCGAGGGTGTAGCTGCATACTCCTTGCCATATTTCGAAACATCCTTACAGATTTCATCAAGCATCAGTCTTTGAATAGCAGGCTTTGCCGATTTCAAATCCACAATATCGGTTCTTTCATTCCGCACAAGCATATCGTATGAAAGAATATAGCACTTGAGATTGTCTACACTCATCTTTTCGGCTTTTTCCAGAAAAGCATAGGCCTCCCTGACAATATCTGCATAAAAGCCGTCATCATCACTATAGCACACCATAAATGTCGCAAGCGATACCGTGGGATTAAAATCAGTTATACCATCGCTTCCATCCTCCGGCACCCACCAGATTGCATGAGGGAAATCCCGATTACTCTCCAGGGCAAATTTCCACCTTTTTTTCTCCCCGTCAAAACCATCTCCGGATTTTAAATATCGGACTATATCCCTGACAAGCTGCGTATTTCTGTCCAGGGCATATACATAGTTCAATCTCGCTATAGCATCGTTGGTAGCTATCGGAGATGACGCCGGATTCCAAAAATCCGCCTCCAGGGCATGTCCAAAGCCGCCGTCAGGATTCTGAAATGTAGCAAGTGCTTCTGCCACATCTTCCCTTTTGCCATCCTCAAGACAATATTTATACCATGCCAGCTCTACCGGCCTCGCATTTTCTTTTATATATTTTTCTACAGATTTTTCGTCCATTGTATTCCTCACTTTTTCTGAAACAGATCCAATCAGCCCATTATTCAGTTAATCATTTGGACCTTAGCTTTTCATTTGTTCCTGTTTACAATGATATCCTTCCACTCATTTAATTCCGATAATCATACCAGTGATTGTGAAAAATATACGTCCTTGTTTTCCTTCACATTTTTAAAGGAGTATATCATATTGTTATCGTTACTCTTCCGAAACCAGTCAATTACCTCATTGATTATTCGGTTCGAGGCCTCATTATGGCAATTCAGCAGGCTCCTGCGTGAACTACATCGGCAACTGAGTTGCCGAGCATCAAGTGCGCACGGCTTACGCCGCGTAGGTCTTGTGGTGCGTCCATGACACCTTTACTGCTACCCTTTTGAGGGTTACACAGCTGCTTTTATTACTTCTGTGTTGCTCAGCCCGGACACGGGCATGCTTACTACAGTGCCGGATACGGCACAAT
>JAZQNG010000116.1:0-14516 GCA_045627205.1 Lachnospiraceae bacterium | reverse complement strand
ACTGAGCCACACCTCGAAACACAATATTTATTTACCTGCTCAAATCTTTGTTTCAGCAGCTAAGCTGCTGACCGGATTTGAACCGGTGACCTCATCCTTACCAAGGATGCGCTCTACCGACTGAGCTACAGCAGCATCACGAACCCCTTTTGAAGTCCGAAAATTATAATATCACAGACCTATTAGAAATGCAAGTACTTTTTTAAAAAAATTTCACATATTTTTTCTTCAATTTGTGCAATTTCTTCAAAGCCTGTATTTATGCTGTTTTTCAGTCTTTAAATATAAAACTGAGTTTAAATTTTTCAAGTATTATGAAAAATTTAAACTCAATGATACAAAATTATTAAAGATTATTTCTGCATTCCGTTCAATGCTATACGAAACTCTTTAAGAATTCCGACGGTCTCCCATTTCATCTTCGGATTCCATGACACTGGCTATGATTTCCTTGTCAAGCTTCAGGAAAAAATCCTCCCTGTCAGCTTCCGATGGTTCATCGCTGAAGCCCTCATCCTCTGTAGTCTGAGCCTTGTCATTTTCCAGTGAGAAATAAAACTCCATATCGTACTTTTTTACAAGCATCTTACAGAATTTTGTTGCCTCTTCCTCGTTCACAAAAAACCTTGCACCATTTATATCGCCTGTCAGTCCGGGTGATTCACACCCCTGAACGACCTTCTTTTTGCCGGTAAAATAGGCAATTCCTGTAGGAAGATCGATCTTCAAAACATACATAATAAATACCCCCTGTACCGTAAAATTCCTGCGGTCATTAGTTTAGTAACTTTATATCATATATCGGCACTTTTATCAAGGTTTTTAACCTGCAGCCATCAAAATGAAAACTTTTATACAGTATTTCCGCAATATATCACATATTAATCTTACAATAATATTAAGAAAAATGTGTATATATACTATCCGCGTCTCTGTCTTACTATCTCATATGCAAGTACGCCGGCTGCTACAGACGCATTTAAGGAATCGATATCGCCCTGCATCGGAATTGATGCTATTATATCGCAATGCTCCTTTACAAGACGTGATACTCCCTCGCCCTCGTTTCCTATGACAAGTCCGATGGGGCCCTTCAGATTGCAGCTGTACATACATTCCCCGCCCATATCGGCACAGACGAACCAGAGTCCTTCCTTCTTCAGCTCCTCCATGGTAGCCGTTATATTTGTTACCTTTGCAACAGGTGTATAATTAAGCGCACCTGCACTTGTTTTGGCCACAGTCGAGGTCAGACCTGCGGCACGTCTTTTGGGAATAATAACACCATGGGCACCGCAAAGGTTCGCGGTTCGTATTATTGCTCCAAGGTTGTGCGGATCCTCTATTCCGTCAAGTATAAAGATAAAAGGAGCCTCTCCCTTTTCCTTTGCCTTTGCAAGGATTTCGCTTACCTCAGCATAATCATAGGCTGCCGCATATGCAATAACACCCTGATGATTGTGTGTCTGCGACATCTGGTCAAGACGTTCCTTCTTCGTATACTGGATAATGGTATCCTGCTTTTTGGCTTCACGCAAAATTGTCTGTACAGGGCCATCCTTCAGCCCCTCCTGTACAAACAGCCTGTCTATCGTTTTTCCGGACCTGAAGGCCTCCAGAACAGAATTACGGCCCTCAAGTGTCAATTCTTCAAATCTCATGATAAATGGTCTATTCCTTCCTTTACAAGCTCCAGAATACGGTCAATACGTCCCTCTAAATACAGATAGCCCATAAGTGCCTCAAAGCCGGTTGCATTTCTGTATTCAGCTACCGTTCCGCTTTTGGCAACACTTCCGGATTTGGTATTTCTCCCCCTCTTATAGAAGGACATTTCCTCTTCTGTAAGCATCGGCTCCAGTGTGCGCATCATAGCAGACTGCGCAGGTGCCTTAGCATAGCCCGAGGAGAGCTTATTCAGCTCGTTCACATGGCACTTTCCGGATTCAACAAGCATAGTCCTTATTACAAGCTCATAAATGCAGTCACCTAAATATGCCAGTGTCAATGCCGGAATCTGGCGAACATCCCGGCTTTTCAGGTCAAACTTTCCGCATATGCTTTCAGAAAGCTTATTAATCGGCTCTGCACCATTCATTCCGTCAATTATGCCAGATGCCACTTAACACCCTCCCTTGTATCCTCAAGAACAATGCCCTTTTCAAGGAGCTCTGCACGGATGCGGTCAGCCTCTGCAAAATTCTTCTCCTTCTTTGCAACCTTACGGAGTTCAATCTGTTCAAGGACATAAGCCTCAAGCTCAGCATCAACCTTAGGAGCGGCCTCCTCCTTCTCAACCGTCAGATCAAGGCTTAATACCCTGTCAAAGCTGTTGATAAGTGCCATCTTTGTTGAAGCGTCGGCATCGGACTTAATTACATCATATACAAGTGTCATTGCCATGGATGTATTCGTATCATTACCTATGGCATCAATAAATTTAGCATTAAATTCATCAAATACAGTCTGATTGATTTCAGAAGGATTAGCCTTTGCCTCTGCAGCTATCTCAAGGCAGCGCTTGCGAAGCTTTGCATAAGCACCCTTTGCATTGTCAAGCTGTTCAAACGAAAACTCCAGGGGCTTCCTATAATGTGACTGAAGGCAGAAAAATCTGTAAACAAGCGGGTCATAACCCTTTTCCTCCAGTACGGATACAGTCAGGATATTTCCCTTTGATTTACTCATCTTTCCCTCACGGTCATTCAGATGATGAACGTGGAACCAGTAGTTACACCACTTATGTCCAAGGAAGGACTCACTCTGTGCAATTTCATTTGTGTGATGAGGGAACATATTGTCAACACCGCCACAATGAATATCCATATATTCACCAAGATGCTTCATGCTGATGCAGGAGCACTCAATATGCCATCCGGGATATCCTACACCCCAGGGGCTGTCCCACTTGAGCGCCTGATCCTCAAACTTTGATTTGGTAAACCAGAGAACAAAGTCGTTTTTATTGCGCTTGTTTGTATCCTCCGAAACATCGTCACGTACACCGACCATCAGCTCTTCCTCATTCTGATTGCCGAATACATAGTAATTCTCAAGCTTCGAGGTATCAAAATAAATATTCTCACCTGCCTGATAAGCATATCCCTTTTCAAGAAGGACCTTTATCATATTCAGGAATTCAGGAATGCAGTTTGTGGCAGGCTCAACCACATCAGGAGTCTTGATGTTCAGCTTTTTACAGTCACTGAAGAATTCCTTTGTATAAAATTCAGCAATTTCCATAACGGTTTTATGCTCACGCTTTGCACCCTTGAGCATCTTGTCCTCGCCTGTATCCGCATCGCTTGAAAGATGGCCGACATCGGTGATGTTCATTACACGCTTGACATCATATCCGATGTATCTGAGTGTCTTTTCAAGAATATCCTCACAGATGTAGCTTCTTAAATTGCCTATATGTGCGAAATGATAAACCGTGGGACCACAGGTATACATTGCAACCTTGCCCTCAACATTAGGTTTGAATTCTTCAACTTTTCTTGTAAGAGTATTAAATAAATACATGTAAATACCAGCCTTTCTTATCTGCCGTTTTCTGCATCTAAACGTTTTGTAATATTATCAAGCTGTTCCCTTAATGCCGCATTTTCCTGACGTAGCTCGGTCAGTGCAGCCATAACAGGGTCGGGTAGATGAACCTGATCCATGGTTTCCCTCGGAACCTTCACCTGGTCACGCTTTACGATACGTCCCGGAACGCCGACAACCGTTGAATTCGGAGGCACCTCCTGAAGTACAACAGAGCCTGCACCTATCATCGAATTTTCGCCTACCGTAAAGCTTCCGAGTACCTTTGCACCTGAGCCTATCAGCACATTGTTGCCGATTGTCGGATGACGCTTTCCTGTTTCCTTTCCGGTTCCGCCAAGTGTTACTCCCTGATAGAGCGTGACATTGTCCCCTATAATCGCCGTTTCGCCGATGATTACACCTGTTCCGTGGTCAATAAAGAAGCCCTTGCCTATAGTCGCACCGGGATGGATTTCGATTCCCGTCTTCCTTACCGTCCTCTGCGACACGAAACGTGCCCAGAAATAGTGTTTTTTCAGGTAAAGCTTATGTGCAAACCTATGCCTGATTATTGCCTTAAAGCTTGGATAAAGGAAGACCTCTGCACTTGTTTTTATCGCAGGGTCCCGTTCCTTTATCACCTGCATTTCTTCTTTAAAAAATTTAATAAAGCCCATTTATTTTATCCAAAAATTCTCCATGCACAGATGAAGTTTCTCTTCCACCAGTCACCCATGGTACGGTATACTATTTCACCTGCTGATGAGGAAGCATCAATAACCTCACCGTTTCCTGCAGCAAGACCAACGTGACCGTAAACAACGACAACATCACCCTTTTTAATGCTGTTGAAATCCGTTATCTTCTTATACTTTCCAACTGTACGCCAGCTATAGGAGGTGATGTAGGACTGCTCGACACCAACCTGCTTCAGACACCAGTAAACAAAACCCGAACAGTCAAAGGTATTCGGTCCCTTGCTGCCGTAAACATACTTGCAGCCTATCTTTGTCTTTGCAAGTGCAATAAGGTCGTCTACATTTCCGGAGTAGGATACTGTTCCGCTATCGGAATCTCCACCCTCATCCTGCTTCTTATCCTTATCCTTGTCCTTATCCTTATCCTTGTTCTTGTCGTCCGTTCCACCGGTTCCGCCCGTATTGCCGCCGGCCTTTACAACACTGTCACTCTGAAGGACGCTCATGGTCTTCTGACCGACCTTACCATCCGAGGTGAGACCGTTGTTTTTCTGGAAGGCCTTTACCGCAGCCTCAGTCTTTTCACCAAAATAGCCCGTATCGTTTCCTGAGTCAAGATAGCCGTACTTTATCAGCAGCTTCTGGACGTTCTTTACATTGTCACTGTCTTCACCGAGAGCCAGACCGTTCGGCTTGGCCGAGGAGCTGTTCAGTACTGCACGTGTCGACGGTCCTAAATATCCGTCTACGATACAGTCGTTCTTGGACTGGAACTGTTTTACGGCAGCCTGGGTATCAGCACCGTAATATCCGTCCGGAGCAGTTGTCAGATATCCCAACTGCTGCAGCTTCTTCTGACATTCAAGAACAATATCACTCTTATCGCCAAATGAAATCAGATTTGCCTTTACCTCTTCGCTGTAAAGCAATTCGTTGGTGTAAGCACCTATCTTACCGTCTGCAACCAGCGAATTGGCTGCCTGCAGGCTCTTTACCGCTTTTTCTGTATTTTCATCATATGTTCCGTTGATCTGGTTTAAGGATGCCAGATAGCCAAGCTCGTACAAACGCTTCTGTACATCTCTTATATCATTACCGACCATATCCCGCTTCAACAGATAGGATTTCGGATTTTCTGCAAAAAGTATTGCAATTGTCTGCTCTCCGATGATACCATCCTGCTTCAGGTCATTCTGACGCTGGAACAGCTTAACAGCCTCCATTGTGATTGGACCGTAGCGCTGTGTAGGTTCAGAGTTTTCCATGAAACCAAGCTGCATCAGTTTTTCCTGGATAACTGCTACACTGGGGTCCTCAATTCCTGCACTGTATACATTAAGGAAGGTGATTTCAGGCTCCTGATTCTCCTCCGCTCCATCCGGTGTCTGTCCATCCTCAGGATCCTGCGTCCCTTCTGCTCCTGTATCCGTTCCGTCCGGATTCTCATCAGTGTTTTCCTCCGAAGAGTTTCCGTCCTCATCTTCAGTATTCCCGTCTATGATAACCGTCGGTCTTGCAAAACCGAGCATTTCGAGGTACTTCTGACGGTTGTCACGATATTCCTCGTCCAGCTGCTCCTTTTCCTCATCGGTCATCGCGTCTGCTTCCTTCGTTCCCGGATTCATGCTGAGTCCCGGAAGGATGGCACCTGATTCCTTTATCTCACTGCTATCAACCTTTGAAGCATTTCCCCGTCCTGACATATCCTCGCCTTCGAAGGGCCCGTAATTGTCATTATCAGGATTTAAATCTCCCTGATACTGTCTGTCAAAGATTTCGGAAACAAGCTTTTTCTGAAGATTACTTTCACCGAGAATTACCGCGTTTGTAGGAACCGCCACAAATTTTTCTTCAGAATCGTAATAGCCAAGCTCTCCCTCAGCATTGTAGGCAACACCAATAGCGCCGACATTTCTACCGGCGCGTTTTTCCCGCTTTAACCTTTCAACACGTACCATTGTTACAATAATGGTTACAGCGAGAATGACTATTAACCCACAAATAATATACAGCATTACACGAAGCCGCTTGCTATCGCTTAATTTCATAGATTATAATGTCTTTCCTGTAATTTTCTGATATCCGTCAAGATATTTTGCAATTGTCTTATCGACAATATCCTGAGGAAGTGTCCAATTGTGACCTTCGTTTGCCTTGAGCCAGTCTCTTGCAAACTGCTTGTCAAATGAAGGCTGTGAATGGCCTGACTCATATCCCTCTAAGGGCCAGAAACGTGAGCTGTCAGGGGTAAGCATCTCATCACCGATTACAATATCACCGTTCTCATCAAGACCAAACTCAAACTTTGTATCTGCAATGATAATTCCCTTTGAAAGCGCATAATCAGCGCATTTCTTATAAAGTGCGATTGTATAATCACGAAGCTTCTGAGCATACTCAGCACCCTTTCCGGGGAAACGCTTCTCAAGATACTCAATGCTCTGCTCATAGCTGATATTCTCATCGTGATCGCCGATTTCAGCCTTTGTTGAAGGTGTGTAAATGGGCTCAGGGAGCTTATCTGATTCCTTAAGTCCTTCAGGAAGCCTGATTCCGCAAACCTCACCTGTCTTCCGGTAGCTTTCCCAGCCTGAACCGGTAATATATCCACGAACGATACACTCAACAGGAAGCATCTCAAGCTTTTTACAAAGCATGCTGTTACCGTCATATTTGGGCTGTCTGAAATATTCGGGCATATCGTTTACGTCAACAGAAAGCATATGATTGGGAAGGATATCCTTTGTCATGTCAAACCAGAATTTACTCATCTGTGTAAGAACTGTACCCTTCTTTGTTACAATGTTATTTAAAATAACATCAAAACAGCTGATTCTGTCTGTGGCAACCATAATAAGTGTGTCACCATTGTCGTAAATTTCACGTACTTTTCCTTCTTTTACGGGCTTTAAAGCTTCCATCGTTCTTTTTCTCCTTGTTCTTTCTTTTTTCTGACTTTCCTTTTATTTAAATTCCGATTCCGCAGACCGGAATATAAACCGATTGGTCTGATGCATTACCCTTTATCTGTTGCCATACATCCTGTCATAGTAGTTCCTGTAATCCCCGCTGATGATTTCCTCCCACCATTCGGTGTTCTCAAGATACCACTTTATGGTTTTCTTTATGCCGTCCGCAAACCTGGTTTCGGGCAGCCAGCCAAGCTCGTTATGGATTTTGGTTGGATCGATTGCATACCGCATATCATGTCCCTTTCTGTCCGTCACATAGGTGATAAGGCCTTCCGGCTTTCCAAGCTCCTTAAGTATCAGCTTAACGATATCAATATTTGCCATCTCATTGTGTCCGCCGATATTGTAAACCTCTCCGACACGTCCCTTGTGGATGATAAGGTCAATCGCCTTACAGTGGTCCTCAACATACAGCCAGTCACGTACATTGAGTCCCTGACCGTAAACGGGAAGCGGCTTGTCATGAAGTGCATTTGCTATCATAAGAGGAATCAGCTTCTCAGGGAAATGGTACGGACCATAGTTGTTCGAGCATCTGCTTATGCTCACGGGAAGTCCATAGGTCCTGTGGTAGGCGAGCACCAAAAGGTCTGCCGAAGCCTTTGAACTTGAGTAGGGTGAGCTTGTATGGATAGGAGTCTCCTCTGTGAAAAGAAGGTCCGGTCTGTCCAGCGGAAGATCCCCGTAAACCTCATCCGTCGATACCTGATGATATCTCTTTATTCCATATTTTCTGCAGGCATCCATCATTGTTGCCGTACCGATGATATTTGTCTGAAGGAATATTCCCGGGTCCTCGATTGACCTGTCCACATGGCTCTCAGCTGCGAAATTGACAACCATATCGGGCTTTTCTTCCTCAAACAGCCGGTAAATTGCTTCACGGTTACAGATATCCTCTTTAACAAAACGGAAGTTTCTGTTATCCATTACACCCTTAAGTGTAGACAGATTTCCGGCATAGGTAAGCTTATCAACGCATACTATCCTGTAATCAGGATATTTATTTAAACAGTGAAATACAAAATTGCTGCCTATAAATCCGGCACCACCTGTTACTATAATTGTCATTTTGTTCTCCTTAATGTCACAATACTGTTTTTAATAAGGCAATCATCTCTTTAGCGGCTTCTGACAGCCTTTGTCCCTTACGATATACTACAACAACCTCACGATGAGGTATATCCTGACGGATGGAATAGCACTGAACATTGTCATTTCCATTTTTTACAATACTGCTTGTAAGCAGTGCAGAGGCAATCCCCTCACAGACAAGTGAATAGGTTGCCGCAAGGCTTGTACAGACCACTGTTTTATTAACGGAAATACCATAATCCGCACAGAGATCGTAGAGAATCCTCTGCATAAGCTGCGGCTCCGCCAGCGTAATGAAATCCGAATGGTCTATTTCCTTTATATCAATTGCCGGAAACCTCCGGCCGGCCATTTTTTTTGAGGTTGCGTGCATACGTAAATCAAGCTCCGAACCGGAAGGTACAGCAAGAATACATTCATCTGCAAGTATATGCTCACACTCAAAAATATGTGTATCAACGGGAGCTGTCGTCAGACATATATCATACTCTCCGCGTTCTGCCTTATCAAGCAGCTCCTGGCCTACGCGTTCATCAATTATAACCTGTATTCCGGGATACTTTTTCCTGAAGGCGGCAACAACAGGCGGAAGGATACACATGCTCCTGTGCGGTGAAGCCCCGATAATGATAGAACCTGTCTCATTATTCTTCAGGTCGGAAAACTGTCCCAGAAGCTGATGCTCAATATCTATTATCTTCCGTCCTGCCTCAATATAGGCTCTTCCGGCGTCAGTCAGCCGTATTACACTCCCGGATCTGTCAAACAGCTCTATGTCAAGCTCCTGCTCTATTTTTCTGACATACTGGCTCAACGATGGCTGAGAAATATTCAGTTCTTCAGCAGCCCTCGAAAAGCTGCCCTGTTCCGCAAGAACAATCACATACTTCAACTGCTTGAGATTCATTTTATCCGAGCCTTTCTATTTAAGATTCTTTCTGTCAAGCTTGCCGTTGCCTGTTTTAGGAAGAGAATCCACAATAACCATGTTTTTGGGAATCTTGAAGGCCTCAAGGTATTTAGCCATATGTGCCCTGAGCTCTGCAAAATCAATAGTTGCATCCTTTATCGGAACAATATTCAGCTTCGGAACTACACCGCCCATACGGTCAGGTACCGCAAAGCATGCACACTCTGCAACACCGGGGAATCTGACAACAACATCCTCAACCTCGGTAGGTGCAATCTTCAGACCGCCGATATTTATTACATCGCCCTTACGGCCAAGCATATATACGAAGCCGTCTTCATCAATATATCCGATATCGTTTGTATAAACTACACCATCCTTCAATACGGATGCTGTAAGCTCGGGCTCATTGTAATATCCGTTCATCAGCATATCACCGCTGATTGCAATAAGACCCTGATTTGTTTTTGATGACTGAATCTCGTTGTGATCGTCATCCACAATAAATACATGGGCGTTCTTATTGGGCTTTCCTACACAGCTGATAAGTCCCTTGTATTCAGAGTAATCAAACATACAGGAGCAGCCTGCCTCTGAAGAACCATAGGCAAAATAGAGCTTTGTATTCGGAAGGATTTCATTCAGCTTTTCCTTGTCAGCCTCCGGGAAAGCGGCAGCTCCCGTATGGATATGATGAAGCTGGTCCGAATACTTCGCGAGGTTCTTTGCGGAAAGCAGAAGCAGCATTCTTACTGCTGCAGGCGGCATAAGGATTGATGTAACCTTATAGCGCTCAATATAATCATAGAATTTCTTTATATCGGTAAAGCCGTCAAGCAATACGCAGGTGGTTCCGGTAAGAATCGTAACATAAAGCTTTCTAATTGCCGAAGCATGATTGATGGGTGCAGGGATAAGGTAGACATTGTCCGGAATGATGCCTGCACCGTACTGAACGTTTTCAGATACGGCTACCACGGCGCGGTGGGACTCCATAACACCCTTTGATTTACCCGTGGTTCCCGTTGTGAACATAATGTCACAGATTGAATCAGATGACGGGAAATCAAATTTAAGGTCCTCACTGTAATACTTTGTGCCAAGGGCACGTACCTCATCTGAGCTGATGCACCTGAAGCGCTCATCAGCGCCTATATCTGAAATAACCAGGGAAGCATCCAGCTCTCCTGCGATATTGTTTACTCCACTGAGACCTATTGTCTTCTCCATGGGAACCTGAATATTTCCTGAAAGATGAATACCGAAGCAGGAAACGGCAAACCAGATTGAAGGCGAAGCCTTTACTGTAATTCTTGAGCCCTTTTCAAGTCCAAGCGATTTAATATATGCCGCAAAGCCCTGTACCTCTTTCCAAAGCTCTCCATATGTTATCCGGTCGTTATCTGCAATAACCGCAACCCTCTCAGGCCTTTCAGCCGCATATTTGGCAAGTGCCTCAACAATTGAATTCATACCATACCTCACCTCATCATTATTAATTTTCTTTCGCCTTTGCTTTCTCAAATTTGGCAATTTTTCTCTTTATCTTGTCATAAATTCCGGTCCAGTCCTCAGCACATCCCGCATCGTTTCGATGGTCCGGGAATTCATAGTTTTCATGCAGATATGCTGCAAAATAGTCCGTATATTTTTCAGCTCCGTAGTAGTTTACATGGCTTGAATTGTAAAAATCCGTCTCATGGTCAATCGGATAGAGTGCTTCCATTTCCGGAGTATTGTAGGTAAGGTAATCAAGTCCCTGTTCCGCAAGATAATCCTTCAGTGTCAGTCTTCTCGCACTTTCAAGCTCAGAGCAGATAGTATGCGAATCAACAAAGAGAACATTCAGGTTCTCTTCCCTGATATAGGCAATAAGTTCATCAAGATATTCCCTGCTTATGCTGTCAAGCTCTGCCGGAACATCCGTATATACAGAGGCCTTCTGCGGCTTAACCTTGATGCTCTTTGACTCGGCAACATAAAAGCCCATATAGCCTGCATATTCAGTATCAAGGTCATCAAAAGAAAAGCCGTCATCACTCCATTTATTATGGTATCTGATAAAGGAAAAATAGAAGGAGGGAGTATACCAGTGATAGCTGTCATCCAGCTGTCCGAGTACCTTTTTACTTCTCTCAATTGCGCTTATACGGTTTGTTGAAAAGAAATCAAGCATATCAATAACCCTTCGGCATCTAACATCCGTAAGGTTTGTATTTCTTGAGAAATCTCCTGTAATAAACGGTCTTACATCAATTATCAGCAGCTTGGGATTCTGATGCTTATATGCCTCTACAACAAGGTTTTTAATGAGCCAGGGTGGAAGTCCCTCGGTGGAAAGAGGATAAACCGTCATTCCATACTGCTCATAGGCTTTTGAATTAATAAAATACCGGTCAACACCGCTGGTTCCGATGTATACCGCGTCCACCGTATCATCCTCTAAAGTCTTGTATTTCTCGTATCTTCTCGACATATTCGAATTCTGATATTCGAACAGATCTGAAAGAACAACAAGAATAAAGAACAAAAGCAGGAAAAACACAAGTGTACGTATAATCTGTTTCCTGTTCATGTCAAACCTCGATTAATACTTTCTGTAAATGAAATCCACCGCATTATATTCAGGTCCGTACAAACCGAATACAAGAATTACAATCAATGCAGTAAAATATACCAGCCATCTGAATACAATATTCTGCTTTGCAAGGGTTTCGCGAAGCTTAATGCCCTTTTCCTGAAGAATGCTGACCACAAGCAGTACAAGAAGCGAAAGCATCAGAATAGTCATATTCTTTTCATCCACTCCCTGCTTATATATTTCCCCGTCAACACCGAATATGAAATCCAGATCCACCTCGGTAAAAATCTTTTTAAAAATCTGTACGGCTGCTTTAAGTCCCGGTGCCTTTACAAGTATCTTCGAGCCACCGGTAATGAGGAAGGTCCTCAATATTCTGAACAGCTTCCAGCTAAAGGCTTCCGTATTGATTTTCAGCTTCCTGTTAATCTTTTCAAATACAGGCTCAAGCGCAACACTCAGCGCAACAATAGTCGCATTGTAAAGACCAAAAGCCACATACTGCCAGCTTGAACCATGCCAGATACCTATCAGAAGGAATACCGTAAAGGTCGTAATGACTGACGAAACAATCTTGGAAGCCTGATTTCCGAATCTGTTCTTTGCTCTCTTGCTCAGTTTTGATACAAACTTTGAAAGCATAATCGGGAAGAATACATACTCCCTCATCCATGCTCCGAGAGTAATATGCCATCGTCTCCAATACTCCGCCAGCGTTTCTGAGAAATAAGGTCTCTCGAAGTTCTTCGGCATATTGATGCCGAGCATCTGTGCAGCACCGATGGCAATATCAATACCACCGGAGAAATCTGCATAAATCTGAACCGCATATGCCAATACACCTACAAACAAGGCTGTTCCGGAATACTTATCATAGCCGGAGGAAAATACTGAATTTACGAAGGGCGCAACCCGGTCCGCAATTACAAGCTTTTTAAAGAAGCCCCACATCATCAGCTGCGCACCGAATTTCAGGTTGTCATACTGAAGCCTGTGCTCCTCAAGGAGCTGCTTTCCGATATCATCAAATCTGTTTATGGGTCCCTGAATGACAGACGGGAAAAATGACACAAACAGTGCCAGCTTTCCTATATTGCGTTCTGCCTCATACTTTCCTTTTCCAACATCGATGATGTAGCCGATCGACATAAAGGTATAGAAAGAAATGCCCAACGGTACCAGGATATTTATAGTTGAAATTGAAAAGCTGTCCGTAAACAGTCCAACTACAGAATCTGCCACTCCGAGCATGAAATTCAGATATTTTACAACGACAAGTACCGCAAGCTCAATAAGCACAGCAATAACCTGAACCCGGTGTATTTCTGTGCCTACTGCTTTTTTCATGGCCTGCTTGTCTTCACGGCTGATTTCGCCCTGGGCACCAAGCTCGGCAAGCTTTTTTTTGTACTTATCCCGTTTGTTCTGCATTATCATTGCAGCCGTGTAGGTGATAGCAGTCGAACCGACAATGTATGCCACCTGTGCTACACCGTCAAGAAGATAAAAGGCATAGCTCGCTACAAGCAGAACGACCCACTGGACCTTCTTTGGCACGATATAATAAACCACCAGCACCGCAACTAAAAATGCAAGAAATTCAAAGGTTGAATAACTCATTATTTTTTACCGTAAAAAACTTTCTTTATTAATCCTCGTTTAATATTCTCTCAACAAGCTCATAAATAGCTTCAGCACTGTTAAAGTTTTCGGGAGTAAGCTCAGTAATATCTATCTCGATATCATAAGCGTCCTTAAGCTCTGTAATAAGTCCTACTATATCGAAGGAATCCAAAAGACCGCCATCAACGAGATTGGTCTCTGTTGTATAATCGATATCATCACGAATGCTCTTTAAAATTTCAATAATCTGTTCCACGGTATAATCTCCTTTTAATAAAATATATTTATAATGCAAAAGCACCTCTCAATGGCTTTTACATCAATTTACTATAATAACATAATATAAGATGGCTTGCAAGAAACTTGTTTAGTTTTTCGAGAACTCGGCAAGCTCAAGTCCTTTGTTACGGTCCATAACCGTATTAATACTCCATGCATGCGCAAAGAGAAGCAGTGGATTGCCCTTCATGTCCTTTACGCGCTTTGTATCGGATGTAACATTCAGGTCTGCTATATCCTTCGGTGTCGCAGTCACCCATCTGATAAACTCATAGGGAAGCATATCCATCTTGATTTCAACCCCGTATTCCGATTCCATCCTGAACTTCATTACATCAAACTGGAGCACGCCGACTACGCCGACTATTATTTCCTCCATACCTGTATTGAACTCCTGGAATATCTGAATTGCACCCTCCTGTGCAATCTGAGTAATACCCTTTACAAACTGTTTTCGCTTCATGGTATCCATCTGACGAACCCTTGCAAAGTGTTCCGGAGCAAATGTCGGGATGCCCTCATATCTAAAGTTGTCCGAAGGAACACATATTGTATCTCCGATAGAAAAAATACCCGGATCAAAAACTCCAATAATATCTCCTGCGTATGCTTCCTCAACAATATGCCTGTCACTTGCCATCATCTGCTGTGGTTGTGACAATCTCATGGTTCTTCCGCCCTGAACATGCTTAACCTCCATGCCCGCATCAAACCTTCCGGAGCATATTCTCATAAAGGCAATTCTATCTCTATGTGCCTTATTCATATTAGCCTGAATCTTAAATACAAATGCTGAAAATTCATTTTCAGTAGGATTAATCACACCG
>JAZQNG010000115.1:0-6873 GCA_045627205.1 Lachnospiraceae bacterium | reverse complement strand
CAATTTCCAGAAGCTTTTCTTCCTCAAGCGTATTGTGAGCGATTCCCGTTACCTCAAATACTCCGTGTGTAAGTGTACCTGTTTTATCAAATACAGCCTGCTTTACAAACGCCAGTGCCTCAAGATAGTTCGAACCCTTTACCAGGATTCCGGCTCTTCCCGCACCGCCTATTCCGGCAAAAAAACTGAGCGGGATGCTGATGACCAGTGCACATGGGCAGCTGATGACCAGAAAAGATAATGCCCTGTAAAGCCACTGTGAAAGATTGGCGTCCCTTCCGGCAATAAGACCTGCAACAGGCGGAAGTACCGCAAGTGCCAGGGCACAGAGGCATACAATGGGCGTATATACGTGTGCAAACCTGCTGATGAAATTTTCGGATTTTGATTTCCTGGAGCCGGCATTTTCTACAAGTTCAAGTATTTTTGAGGCTGTTGATTCCCCAAATTCCTTTGTTGTCCTTAACTTTATCATACTCGAAATATTAATACAACCGCTAAGAACATCATCACCCTCATATACGCTTTGTGGGATGCTTTCCCCGGTAAGTGCGCTTGTATCAAGTGTTGTATTTCCCTCTGTAATTATTCCGTCAACGGGGATTCTCTCGCCCGGGTTTACTATAATTATTTCACCTGTTACAAGCTCGGAGGGATTAACCCTTTCTGCTTTCCCTTCACGTAAAGCATTGGCGTAATCAGGTCGGATATCCATCAGTTCACTTATGTTTTTTCTGCTTTTTTCAACAGCAGCCGACTCAAACAGCTCCCCGATCCGGAAAAATATTACTACAGCAACAGCTTCCCTGTATTCACCCAGTGCTATTGCTCCGACAGTCGCCACTGCCATTAGAAATTCCTCATCGAAAATTTCCCTGTTCATTATACCCTCTGCAGCCTCCTTAAGAAGGTCGGCTCCTACAACAAGATACGGAGCCAGGTAAAGAACAGCCTTAACCCATTTGCCGACCTCAAAGAAATGAAGCAGCAGCTCAAGTAAAATCAGAAGTACCGTTGAAAGCAGCAGCTTATATAATTGTTTTTTCTGTTCAGTATCCATATTAACCTCACATTTCGGGTAAACGGCACCGGTAATAAAAATACCGGGAATCGCCCGTCACCCTGAATATAATTTATGCGCATTGAACATATGCACATATATTCATATGTATACCCCTAATATACACCACGATGAGTATATTGTCAACCTCCTATTGTTTCCGAATAAGAAGAATATAGTAAGCCCTTACCACTTTTTCTTGACACTTGAAAATGCGGTGATATAATGAAAAACTAGTGAGAGTTTACATTTATTAGATGGAAAGCCCGCTTTCCATCTAATAAATGTAAACTTGAACGTCAAACACAGGATTGCGGGAGCACGGAGCAATCCGGTAGTTTTTAAAACTTATTCTATTATTTTGTATTTAAAATTCAAATATATAAAAGCATCAGGAGGATCTGAAATGGCAGAGAAGAAATTAATGCTGGGAAATGAAGCGATTGCCCGCGGCGCATGGGAAGCAGGCGTAAAGGTATCAGCGGCTTATCCCGGAACACCCAGCACGGAAATCAGTGAGAATATTGTTAAATATGAGGACATTTATTGCGAATGGGCACCTAACGAGAAGGTGGCTATGGAGGTTGCAATCGGTGCTTCCATGGCAGGTGTACGTTCACTTGCTTCCATGAAGCATGTAGGCGTAAATGTTGCCGCAGACCCTCTTTATACAGTAAGCTACATCGGTGTTACCGGTGGTCTTGTTCTTGTAGCAGCAGACGATCCCGGAATGTACAGCTCACAGAACGAGCAGGATTCACGTGCAGTTGCCCGTGCAGCACATATTCCGGTTATTGAGCCTTCAGACTCTCAGGAAGCAAAGGAATTCATCAAATTCGCATATGATATCAGCGAGAAGTACGATACACCCGTTATGTTCCGTACAACCACACGTCTTGCACATTCGCAGGGCCTTGTAGAGCTGGACGACCGCTATGAGCCTATCGACATCCCTTACGAGAAGAACGTTCCCAAGAACGTAATGATGCCCGGCAATGCAATCAAGCGTCATCCCGTTGTAGTTGCACGTGAGCAGCAGATGGCCATTGACGGTGCAGAGTTCCCCATCAACCGTATCGAAATGAACGATACAAAGATCGGTGTCATCACCTCAGGTATTCCCTACCAGTATGTAAAGGAGGCACTTCCTACCGCTTCAGTCCTGAAGCTTGGCTGTGTAAATCCTTTACCTAAGCAGATGATTATCGACTTTGCAAAGAAGGTTGATAAATTATATATCGTTGAGGAGCTCGATCCCATTATTGAAGAGCAGGTTAAATCCTGGGGTATTGAGTGCACCGGCAAGGAGATTTTCACTCCTCTTTACGAGTACAGCACAAATATGATAAAGAAGGCAGTTCTTGGAGCAGAGCTTGACATAGAAAAGCCTGCTGAGGTTCCGGTAAGACCTCCCATCCTCTGCCCCGGCTGTCCTCACAGAAGCACCTATTATACATTAAAGAAGCTTGGTATCCATGTTGCAGGCGATATAGGCTGCTACACACTCGGCGCTGTTGCACCTCTTGGTGTTGTTGAAAGCGTTGTTTGTATGGGCTCTTCAATCAGCACCCTTCACGGAATGGAGAAGGCAAAGGGCAAGGACTATGTAAAGAACTGGGTAGCCTGCATCGGCGATTCAACCTTTATGCATACCGGTGTAAATTCCCTGATGAATATGTTCTACAATCAGGCAACCGGTACTGTACTTATCCTTGATAATTCAACTACAGGTATGACCGGCCATCAGGACCATGCCGCAACAGGAAAGACACTCCGCGGCGAGGAGGTTCTGGCAATCGACCTTTACAAGCTCTGCCATGATGGTATCGGCATTGAGAATACTTATATTGTAAATGCGTTTGATACAAAGGAGCTGGAGGCAGTAATAAAGAGGGAAACACAGCGTGAGGCAGTTTCGGTAGTTATCGTTCAGGCACCCTGTGCACTGCTCAAATCAAACAAGCCCAAGCCTGCTTACCGCATCAATCCCGATAAGTGCAAAAAGTGCGGTCTTTGCATGAAGCCCGGCTGTCCTGCAATCACAAAGGCAGATGACGGAACAATTTCCATCAATATGACCATGTGTAACGGCTGCGGACTGTGCGCAGGAATGTGTCCCGCAAAGGCAATTGAGCAGTAAGAAGTCAGAGGATAACTTATTTTAATATAGAAAAGGAGTTTCTCATGGAAACAAAAAATATAATGATTGTTGGTGTAGGTGGACAGGGAACACTGCTCACAAGCCGTATTTTAGGCGGAATCACAATAAAGGCCGGTTTTGATGTAAAGCTTTCCGAGGTTCACGGAATGGCTCAGCGTGGCGGCAGCGTTGTCACCTTTGTCCGCTATGGTGAGAAGGTAAACGAGCCCATCGTTGAGGAGGGCTGTGCAGATGTCCTCATTGCGTTTGAACGTCTTGAGGCACTTCGTTATGCACACTTTTTAAAGAAGGACGGAGTTCTTGTTGTAAATGACCAGAGAATCGATCCCATGCCTGTTGTAATAGGTGCAGCACAGTATCCGCAGGGTATTATCGAGGAGCTTGAGAAGAAATATAAGGTATTAAAGATTGATGCCATGGCAGAGGCCCTGAAGCTTGGAAATGCAAAGACCTTCAACATCATCGTACTTGGTATGGCAGCAAAGCATATGGATTTTGCAAAGGAGGACTGGCTCGAGGTTATCGAGAACACGGTTCCTGCAAAGACTATTGAAATCAACAAGAAGGCCTTCGAGACAGGCTATGCCTTCGAGGGCTGATAATATACAGGCCAATATTAAGCAGGCCGGATTTATGAAGACGATTATGAGATGTGACGGTATTCTGCCACGGAAAAGAGGAACAGACTATGATCTGGAATGAAGCCAAGGAATGCATGAGCCGCGATGAGATGAACCATCTTCAGAGCGTGCGTCTTGTAAAGCAGGTTAATAATATTTACCACAGTGTGGAATATTATCGTAAAAAGATGCAGGCAGCCGGTCTTGAGCCCGGTGATATCAGAGGTATTGAGGATTTGCCGAAGCTTCCTTTTACTACAAAGGACGACCTTCGCAATACATATCCCTTTGGCCTTTTTGCGGTGCCTAAGTCAGAGGTGGTCAGAATCCATGCATCCTCAGGAACAACAGGAAAGGCAACGGTAGTAGGCTATACCCGTCGCGATATCGAAATCTGGCAGGAGTGCGTTGCACGTGTGCTTTCAATGGGCAACGTCGGAAAGAACGATACCATTCAGGTTTCCTACGGCTACGGAATGTTTACCGGAGGACTTGGCGTACACTATGGTTCAGAGTATGTCGGAGCAACGGTAGTGCCCATTTCCACAGGTAATACAAAGAGACAGCTTACGCTGATGCAGGATTTCGGTGTTACTACAATCTGCTGTACTCCTTCATATCTGATGGCACTCACGGAGGCTATCGAAGAGCAGGGACTTCTTCCCCAGCTTAAGCTGAAGACCGCCTTCTGCGGAGCGGAGCCCTGGACGGAGGAGATGCGTAACCAGATTGAGGCAAGGCTTGGAATAAAGGCACATGATATTTACGGACTGAGCGAAATAATGGGTCCCGGTGTTGCCGGTGACTGCGAATTCCATTCAGGACTTCACATCAGTGAGGATCATTTCCTTCCTGAAATCATTTCGGCAGATACACTTCAGCCTGTTGCTGACGGTGAAACCGGTGAGCTTGTATTTACAACACTTACAAAGGAGGCTCTGCCTCTTATAAGATACCGTACAAAGGATCTGACCAGCATTACGCGTGAAAAATGTGAATGTGGCAGAACCACCGCAAGACTTTCAAGATTCAAGGGACGTTCGGACGACATGCTTATCATCCGCGGCGTAAATGTGTTCCCCTCACAGGTTGAAACAGCGCTGCTTGATATGGGTCTGAGCCCTAATTACCTGATGATAGTTGACCGTGTAAACAACAGCGATACCCTTGAAATCCAGGTTGAGGTTGACGAGCGTTTCTTCTCGGATGAAATCCGTGAGCTTGAAAATCTGACAAAGAAGATTCAGAGCACACTTCAGGGAACACTTCTTATTTCCCCGAAGGTAAAGCTGGTTGAGCCGAAAACACTTGAAAGAAGTGAAGGAAAAGCAGTCAGGGTAATTGACAGAAGAAAACTGGTGTAAAAAACATATATACTGTTTTATCAGGAAAAGAATGGTGCTGTAACAGAAAATGCCCTAAAATTGAGCTTTGGGGCTAGGTATAGGAAGGCAGGGGTTTACATGATTATCAAACAGTTATCTGTATTTATTGAAAACAGGGAAGGCAGGATGCAGGCCATTACAGGTGTTTTAAAGGATAATGATATTAATATCCTTTCACTGAGTCTGGCTGATACCTCGGAGTACGGCATCCTGAGACTTATTGTATCGGATCCCGGGCGGGCAAAGGATGTACTGAAGGAAGCAGGCTTCTCGGCCAGGCTGACGGATGTGCTTGCTATCAAATCAGTTGACCGCGTTGGATTTTTACATGACCTTTTGGAAAAACTCGGTGGCAACCAGACCAGTATTGAATATATGTACACGCTTCCGTCAGGGGAGGGTCCGGTTATCATCATGAAGGTAGCTTCACCGGAGGAAATAGATGCATTGCTTGAGGGAATGGAATAAAAAATTCATGAATAGAGTGCTGCTGTGTATGTTATCATGCATGGCAGCATTTTGTCTTTTTGGATGTACTGATGCCGTAGGTCCGGAGGATGGCTCAAAGAAGCCCGGTACGGAGACAGGCCTTGGGGAAGGAATAACTCAGGCAACAGATAAAATTACAGGTTCAGACGGAAGCGTCGGAACAGAGGGAAGTACCGGTGCAGAGGTGACGCCGGAAAATCCGGATGAAAACGGCTCGGATGGACAAAATCCGGATGCTCCTGCAGAAAAACAGCTCCTTGGTGAAGGAATGATGAAGGTCGTTTTCTTTGATGCAGACCATGCGGATGCCTTCCTTTTATACACGGACAATGCAACAATCGTGATAGATACGGGAGAAAAGGGCTTTGGAAAGAAAATAAGCAAATATCTGAAGAACATCGGGCATCCCGATATAGACTATATGTTTATTTCCCATTTTGACAAGGACCATGTGGGCGGAGCGGCAAAGGTGATAAAGGACAATAATGTATATGCCGTTTATACAGGTGCCTATGTGAAAAATTCAGACGAACTGTATGATTTTAAGGAGGCGGCAGAGGAAAAGGGTGTGCCTGTCCGGATGCTCCGTGAGGATATGGAGCTGGAGCTGGATGGCATACAGATTGAGGTAACAGTACCTGAACGTATGATGTATGAAGACGACCCCAGTAACAATTCCTCACTTATCATCCGTATAACCCATGGTGAGAATGTCTTTCTTTTTACCGGAGATATACAGAATACGCGAATCCAGGAGTACGTTGCGACAGCTCCAAAGCCCTGCAGTGTGCTGAAGGTTCCGTATCACGGTATATTCCAGGGGGCAGAAAAGGAGCTTTTTGATGCATTAAAACCCAAATATGCAGTCATAACCTCCTCCAAAAACGAAAAGGAGGATAAGGAAACCATAAAGCTGCTTGAAAATGCAGGCGTAGAAATCTATAAGACAAGGAAGGGCAGTGTGGAGATGACCAGTGATGGTAGTAGTCTTGCGGTGTCTCAATGAAATAAAGGGCGTGTGAAAAATGATATGCTCCCTTCTAGGTAGACAAGTGAAATAATAAAAAACTTGTTTACTTGGAAGGGGGCATGTTTTTTTGTCTAATAGTTTTACACCTGAAGAAAAGATACAGATAGTTCTTGAGTATAAATCAGGAA
>JAZQNG010000114.1:0-5171 GCA_045627205.1 Lachnospiraceae bacterium | reverse complement strand
GTGCTTTTTGCGTTTAGAAGGGAGTGGTAAGGTTATGAAAATACGTTTGTTCGTTTTAGTTCTCTGTTGTGGGATGCTTTTTTCTGCATGTGCAAGTAAGGAATCGGGACAGGAAAGTAATGTTGGAGAGGCAAACAATGCCAATGACATAGTATTGTGTTCTATCAATGGGTGTAAAAATGGTGTATATAAAGACGGCCTCTGTGCGGAACATTATGTGAGCATACTGGGTCAGGGGGAATCGGCAACAAAAGAAGAGGATTCCAATAATATAACTGAGGACGTAGCTTCTGATTCTGAGAAAAATAAGACAAATCCTTTAATTGAGATTCCTGATGTTTCGGGAGTTGAGGAGGAACTGGCAAAACAGCTGATATTCAAAAAATCCCTTATTCCTGTCATAGAAAGTGAATATAGTTATGATGTTAAGAAAGGGACTGTTATCAGGACTGATCCTGAATCAGGGACTCAGGTTGCAGAAGATACGAAGGTAAGTATATTTGTATCCCAGGGTCCATCTTTTTATATGTCATCCAGAAGCACTATTACATGGACAAACATAAATGCATATCGCGATGATAACTGGGATTTCAGCAGTCCATACATTGATTATGGTAAATTGTACATCTACTGTGAGTATACTCCGGCGGTTGATATTCAGTTTAAGAGCTCCGGCTTTGGAAATGCCAGCCTTACCGATTCATTTGACAAGGAAGCACCATTGACGCTTCAAAGGCCTGACCATTCTTCTTTTGGAAACGAAAGGTATGTTTATGCGGGTTCTAAGGTATCCTTCTATATAGTAATTCCGCTGAATCAGCTTGAGGCAGATTTTCCGACGCATGTAGCATGTGGCATTGTTGCATACGTGGGAGGGAAGGAACGCACCATTAATACCAGTTTTAATATGGAGTGGGATAGTACTTCGACAGTAAGAAAAGAAGATGTATATCTTCCTAGCGAGGGAAGCGGATATTATTACGATGATTATTATGATGACGATTATTACTATGATGATTATTATTACGACGAAGCTGAATATTATATAATTCCAGACAGTGAATGGAAAGAACTCACTGAATCGGATCTGAAGGGATTTACCGCAAAAGAACTGACTTATGCAAGGAATGAAATCTATGCAAGACATGGATATGTTTTCAAGGCAGACGAACTGAATAATTATTTTAATACCATGTCCTGGTATTATCCTGATAGTAGTTTTTCAGGGGAGTTGAGTTCCATTGAACAGAAGAATGCCAATTTGATAAGGGATTACCAAAAAGCAAAAGGACTCGAATATTCCCCGAAGTAAAACGAGAAAAATAGGACAATAGACAGGCTATATCTGATAGGAGTGATGAAGCGAAAAGATTTATAGGATTATTTTTTACTTCTATTGTAATACTGCTGTGTATATTATCTCGGAATGAAGTCTGGGCTGACGAAGATCCTAAAACAATCCAGGTCTATAAAGGACAGAAATTAAGCATCGAAAGCCTGCTGGGAGCAGCACCCGGAACATATGACGGGTACAGCATTAAGTCATCAAAGAAAAAAGTGGCTTCCGTAAGCAGTGGTATTATAAATGTAAAAAAACCGTTTCTACGGTTCTCAAATACGACCATCCAAATTTGGAGGGTCGTTCCACCAACCAAACGTTCCGACCATTAATGTTGTGGTTGATATGGTTGCCCCCCAACGCAGGATTGCCAAGATAATAGGCGGCGAGGTGGATGTAAAAGCATAAACCATCTCATTATTTTAACGGAACAGATTACCCCTTTTTTGATAATATCATAGTCAAAACTCCTTTTGCAAATGAAAAAAGGACAGCTTTTCGGCCATCCTTTTTCGGAGAAGGTATTTTTGCTTTTGAAACGATTTCTCGTTTCTATTATGGGGTGTAGCAAAAACTATAAATGTATTGGGGTTTACAAGTACATATTATAGCAGAGTTTTAAGATAAGTGTGCACAAACTTATTTTTATTTTGTACAAGTTTTTATTAATATTGTACAATAGATTTTGAAATCCAACTCGAAATCGTGGGTAAACTTATACAATTTGCACAGATTCCCATGTCGTCCGGCAGTTATGTACCCCTGCCAAAGACGTATCCGTACACCCGCATCCATATATGATTTCTCTGTTTCGAGTTAAGCAATCTGCTGATGGTTCAGCCCGGTCCCATTGAACCTTATGCCTCAAAAAGGGCCTCAAACTCTTCCCGTGAAATACGTTCCTTTTCAACAAGAAGCGCTGAACATTTATGAAGCACCTCAATATTTTCGCTGATGATGGTCTTTGCCTTTCCATAGCATTCGTCGATTATACGGTGAACCTCTTCATCGATTGTATTCGCCATAGTCTCGCTGTAGCTGCGTGTATGGGCAAGGTCACGTCCGATGAATACCTCATCATCGTCATTATCATAATTTACTGTACCAACACGCTCGGAGAAGCCGTACTTCGTTACCATGCTTCTTGCAACCTGTGTTGCCATCTTGATATCCTGCGAAGCGCCTGTTGTAATATCATCAAAAATCAGCTCCTCAGCCACACGTCCGCCAAGGTCTACAATAATATCCTGAAGCATCTTTCCCTTTGTGATATGCATATCGTCCTTTTCAGGAAGAGGCATTGTATAGCCTGCAGCGCCCTGTCCGGTGGGAATGACGGATACCGTGTAAACAGGTCCGACATCCGGAAGAAGATGGAGAAGGATTGCATGTCCGGCCTCATGATAGGCTGTAATCTTTTTATCACGCTCCGTAACGATACGGCTCTTACGCTCTGTTCCGATGCCAACCTTGATGAAGGATTTCTTGATGTCCTCATCACTGATATATTTACGTCCGTCCTTTGCCGCAGCAATCGCAGCCTCGTTCATAAGGTTCTCAAGATCCGCACCGGTAAAGCCTGCGGTAGTCCTTGCAACCTGCTTTATGTCGACATCGTCTCCTAAAGGCTTATTCTTTATATGTACCTTAAGGATTTCCTCCCTGCCCTTTACATCAGGTCTTCCGACAACTATCTTCCTGTCAAAACGTCCCGGTCTCATGATGGCGGGGTCAAGAATATCTACACGGTTCGTGGCTGCGAGGACGATAATCCCTTCATTTACACCGAAGCCGTCCATTTCGACCAGCATCTGGTTAAGTGTCTGCTCACGCTCATCATGTCCGCCACCCATACCGGTACCACGCCTTCTGGCTACGGCATCAATTTCATCAATAAAGATGATACAGGGCGAATTTTTCTTTGCATCTGCGAACAGATCCCTTACTCTTGAAGCACCGACGCCGACAAACATTTCCACAAAGTCCGAGCCTGAAATCGAGAAGAAGGGGACACCCGCTTCTCCGGCAACTGCCTTTGCAAGAAGTGTTTTACCTGTTCCGGGAGGTCCCTCAAGTAAAATACCCTTGGGAATTCTTGCTCCGATTGAAACATATTTTACAGGATTCTTAAGGAAATCAACTATTTCCTCAAGGTCCTCCTTTTCCTCCTTCAGGCCGGCAACATCAGCAAAGCCGGTCTTGTTTTCCGAGCCCTTTGTCATTTTTGCGCGGGATTTTCCGAAATTAGCCAGCTTATTGTTCGAATTGTTGCTGTTCATAGGTCCTACAAAGAGGAAAATCATAAATATGAGAATTATGATGATTACCAGCTGCGGAAGCACCTGCGTCAAAAACCAGTTGGGTTTGTCGACGGGCTCGATGGAATATGCCACGCCTGCATCCCTGGTCAGCTGTTCTATTTCTTCAATGTTCGAGCAGTACAAAATAGCCTTCTGACCTCCGATAAGCGATATCCTGACCGTACCGGTCGGAACCTCTTCATTTGGCGTAATCGAGACTGTACTTACATTGCCCTCCTTTAAGGCATCCATATACCGCTGATAGGTATACTCTATTGAACCGCTGTCAGCAGCAGTTGTGATAATATAATACAGCAGAAGTATCATCGTTGTAATAAACAGATACACGCCGATTCCACGCGAATTTTTCATTAATCCTCCTAAGCATTACAAAGCATTTTCAGATAAAACCGTAAAAGCCGGTATGGCCGCCTATGGCTTTATGAATTCAGCCACAAGAACAGTTTTGGTCTCATCCGTTATATAAAGGCTATCGTCCCTTCTGTAGCCGGGAATCCACAGTACATGGCTTCCCTCCGCAAGGACAGGAATACTGTCCCTGACTGCCGCAGGTATTTTTTCATCTATCATAAATCTGTTCAGCTTCTTTTTAGCCTGCGATTTACCTATAAGAATATAATCCCCGGGCTCTCCGGTCCTTACAACAGCCTTGTTATTCAGTTTATCATAATCAAACCACTGAATGCAATCATTTTTCGGAAAGCTCCCGGAAAGTGCCGTGCGCGCAGCAACACTTAAAGCAATCCGCCCGCTCCCATGCAGCTCAAAGCCCTTCCTCTGCAGCCTGATTCCTGTATATTCCCTGACTGCCTCCAGGCCATAGGGAAGGTCTGCCCTTTTCCCGGTCTGCATACTGCCCAGTGCTGATATCTCATTGATATGAACACTTTCCACATCCTTCAGGCTTTTGCTTATCATACCGAAGCAACGCCTGATGACCGCCTTTTTCAGTGCTGTATGCATAGCCGACAGTCTCGAATCCTCTATCACACAGGCGGCAGGTCCCGCTTCGCGCGGTCCTTCCGTTCCCCTGTATTCGGTCCCGTCTGCAAGATAAAATCTGCATTTACAAAGCTCCTCTTCAACCATCAGCTCCAGCATTTCCGAAAGCTCCGCGGCCTGAAGGCTCAATTCCCCGATATGGGCGGCGGCGTTTTCGTTTATCTCTGACTTAACCATAGGAAGAAGACTGTTTCTGATTTTATTCCTGCTATAATCGTTTTCAAGGTTTGTTTCATCCGTACACCAGACCGCATTGTTCAGCCTCAGATATTCCTCTATCTCTATACGTGAAAGACAGAGCACCGGTCTTATTATCGTCAGCTCCTTTTCAGGCTTGCAGAAGCTGTCAAGGCTCCTGCAGGGTCTTATCCCCCGGACACCCTCTATCCCGCTGCCACGGAATATGTTAAACAGCACCGTTTCCGCATTGTCGTCGCTGTTATGGGCAACTGCAATCCTGTTGCAGCCATACGTGAGAGCCAGCTCTGCGAATGTCTTATAGCGGAAAT
>JAZQNG010000113.1:0-12778 GCA_045627205.1 Lachnospiraceae bacterium | reverse complement strand
AGCAGCACAATGTGCTGCGACTGACTGCGAAGCAGGCAGGATTTGTGAATGGACGATGTACAGGCACGGATAGTAACGTTGGAGGCATGTATTTTTTAACATATTATAGGGGGGCCGGACAATGCGAATTACGAATAAAATGATGACCAATAATATGCTCAGCAATATAAACGGCAACAAGCAGAACATCAATGCCCTTGAACAGAAATATGCAACAGGACTTGAAATCCAGCGGCCGTCGGACGACCCGATTGTTGCGGTCAGGGCACTGAAGCTGAGAACGAATCTTTCAGAGCTCAACCAGTATTATCAGAAGAATATCCCGGATGCCATGTCCTGGATGGAGACCACCGAAAGTGCCCTTAAGGTCACGAGTGAGATTATCACCCAGATACATACATATTGCGTACAGGGCGCAAACGATACACTTACCGAAAAGGACAGAAACAGCATCGCAGCCAACCTGAAGGAACTGAAGCAGCAGATATATCAGGAGGGCAATTCAAACTATGCCGGCAGGTATCTGTTCACCGGCTTTAAGACAGGCACACCTCTTGTGTTTGACGGTGAGGAGCATAACGAGAATTATAAAATAACAGAATATATCACTGCCGAGGAGATAGAAATATCGGACAGGATTGTGGATTCGCTTGATATGTCGGAATTTGACATTGATGACTATGAACTGTTTTCAACGGATGTCAGACCAAGCTCGGCAACGGTTTACCGTATCAGACTTTCCTATGACAATCTTAAAACAGTGGAAAATGACGGAACGCTTTCCCTGAAAATACCGGAAATTGATGAGAATGGGGAATATGTTCGGGATGAGGATGGCGAAATGCAGTATACGGAGGAGCTTACCGAGAGTGATATGAATGTAATGACCTCGGACAATCCACTGGCATACAAGCCTGAGCCTGACGAAATCAATTATCTTGAGGATACCGGGGAAATCATTCTCGGCTCGGAGCTGTATAACCAGTGGCGCAATTCGGATTTTGAAGTAACCTACGAAAAGGATTCCTTCAAGAAAAACGACCTGCGTCCCGAGCACTACTTTAACTGCATCAAGTCAGACCTGACAATAGAGGATGAGGCTGAAAGGGAGGAAGCGGCCATTCAGTTTACGGTAGAAGACCAGAAAATATATTATGAGGTGAATTTCAATCAGCGGCTGGCCATAAATGTTCAGGGAAGGGAAGCCTTCAGCCACGACCTTGGCAGAACGATTGACGACATCGTAAAGGCAATATCCGATGTTCAGGCCTGCAAGGACAAAATAGCCGAGGTTGATAAGATGCTCAAGGATACGAGTCTTTCCCCGGAACAGAATGCAAAGCTGAAGGAAATACAGGATGTTCTTAAAACAGAGCTCGATCTGAAGGACAGCATGATGCGTACAGCCTATGAAAAGGGACTTACGGCACTGTCAAAGGAGGAGGACCGTGTGAACGTTGCGACTGCCGATATCGGAACGCGGTACAACCGCCTGGAGCTGACAGAGGACCGATTAAGTACGCAGCAGACGGAATTTACGGATCTGCTTTCCCAGAATGAGGATGCGGACCTTGTAGATACAATCGTAAATTATAATGCGGCTGAAACAATATATAACGCATCGCTTTCGGCAGCATCAAAGGTAGTAAAGAATACATTGCTTGATTTCCTGTAAAAAATTATGTATTATTAATACGTGATTATTTCAGGCAAACATGGTAACTAAAGGTTTACTGTTCACAGTTTTTCTGTAAATGGCAACACTCAATAATATTGATTTAGAACATGGAGGTTAAAGAATAATGACATTTAAGACAAAGTATTTCGGTGAAATTGAACTTGATGACAGCAAGGTTATTACCTTTGAAAACGGTCTGTTTGGCTTTGAGGGCTACAAATCCTTTGCACTTCTTTATGACAGTGCAACAGAGGAACGTCCTACAATTCAGTGGCTTCAGAGCACTGAAGAGGAGACACTTGCTATTCCGGTCATGATCCCGACAATAGTTATGCCCGAGTACAATCCCATAGTAGAGGATGGAATACTTGAGACAGTTGGCGAGTGGAACGAGGATACAATTTCAGTACTTGTTACCCTGACAGTACCCTCAGATATCACACTTATGACAACAAACATGAAGGCTCCCATTATTGTGAACACTGCGACGATGAAGGGTTGTCAGGTGGTTGCTGAAAATCCTGATTATCAGATTAAGTACAGCATCTATCCTATATTGGAGGCCGCTAAAAAATTTAAGGAGGGCAACTGATGCTGGCATTATCTAGAAAAATAAATGAATCGATCATGCTTGGAAATGATATCGAGGTCAGCATTCTTGAAATTAAGGGCGACCAGGTGAAGATTGGTATCAATGCTCCAAAGGCTGTTCCGATTTTCAGAAAAGAAATCTATTTACAGATTCAGGAAGAGAATAAAAAGGCTGCAGAACAGAATGCAGACAGGGAGACTCTTGAAAATATTTTTAAAATTTAATTCAAGGGGTTAAAAAAATTAAAGGATGAGCCGATAAGAAAAACAGAAGTGGAAGATTGTCCTTAACGGACGGTCTTTTTGGCGCAGGACAAGGACGCTCCGGCATCCGGAAACACATGGAGGTGTTAATATGGGAATTGAAGTAATTGGAGCACAGGGATATCAGCCTTCAGTTGAGCCTGTTCAGAATCCGGCTGCACCCGTAGCGGGTCAGACAGCAGTTAATACTGTTGCGCCTATTGCGGCAAAGAATGCGGCATCAGATGGACAGACAAAAAATGAGAACGGCGGGAATCCTTCTGCAGATGAAATCAAATCGGCCATTAATCAGGCAAACAGAAGGGCCAAATTTGGCCATGCAAATGCTGAATTTTCCTATCATGAGGAAACGAAACGCATTTCAATCAAAATTGTAGACCAGGATACAAACGAGGTAATCCGCGAGATACCTCCGGAGGAGACCCTGGATATGATCAGCAGAATGTGGGAACTGGCAGGCATCATTGTTGATGAAAAAAGATAGGAGGGGATTATATGCCTATTAGAATGAGTGGTATGATATCGGGACTTGATACCGATGCCATAATCAAGGATTTAATGTCAGCCCAGTCCGCCAAGAAGGTTTCTGTTGAGCAGAAAAAGGAAAAACTGAGCTGGAAAAAGGATATCTGGGAAGAGATGAATACAAAGGTCTATTCCCTTTATACCGAGAAGCTTTCTGCATTGAAGCTTCAGGGTTCGTATATGACCAAGAAGGTTACCTCATCCGATGAGTCAAAGGCCAAGGCAACAGCGACAACGGCTGCAAACGGTTCATATTCATTAAAGATTGATTCGCTTGCTTCCTCTGAGTTCGTTACCGGAGCCGATATTTCGGACAAGGAGCTGAAGGAGGACTCTGTGCTTAGCGATGCAGGGATGACCACAGGCCAGAAGATTACGATAAAGACAGGCAAGGATCTGGACAACGTAACTGAATTTGAAATCAAGGAAGATATGACCATTACCGATTTCATTCAGAAGCTTAAGGATGCCGGCCTGAATGCCGGCTTTGATGACAAGAGCGGGCGTTTCTTCATCAGTGCAAAGGACAGTGGAAGCGACAACAGCTTTACTATTGAGTCTGATGCAGCTGAAGGCTCGGGACTGGATGCACTTGGTCTCGGAAATATCGATGAGGAGCTTGCAAAGGGCGGCCGTATTGCCGCAGACAGCAGTGAAATGGCTGTTGTCGGAGCAAAGAATGCAAGCATTATATTAAATGGTGCTGTTATCAACTCTGATAAAAATACTATTCAGGCCAACGGCCTGACGCTGGAGCTTATCGGAGTGACGAACGGCGATGAGATGAACATTACGATAGGTAATGATTCAGAGGCGGTTTACGACAAGGTTAAGGAGTTTGTAACCTCCTATAATGAGCTTCTGACAGAGATGTATGAGAAATACACCGCTGCCTCCGCAAGAAAATACGCAATGCTTACCGATGAAGAGAAGGAAGCAATGACGGATGACCAGGTCAAGCTGTGGGAGGACAAGATAAAGGGCTCCCTGCTTCGTAATGATGATACCTTAAATTCGCTGATGTCGGCCTTCCGTACCTCGATGCAGGAGTCTGTAGAGGTTGACGGAAAGAGCTATTCCCTTTCCTCCTTCGGAATTGTGACAGGTACCTATACGGAGAACGGACTTCTCCATATCCGCGGAAATGCTGATGATGCTGAGTACGCTGATGATAAGGATGAGCTTCGTACTGCACTTGATAAGGATCCTGAGACGACAGCAAAGGTTCTTTCGGAGATTATGTCGAAGTTCTACAACAAGCTGACCGACAAGATGTCCGTTACCTCTATAAGCAGTGCACTTACCTTCTATAATGATAAGCAGATCCAGTCACAGATGGATGATTATGAGAAGCAGATTACGAACTGGGAGACCAGACTGACAGACATGGAGGACCGTTATTACAAGCAGTTCTCTTCAATGGAGAAATCCCTGGCTGAACTTCAGTCGAAGCAGAACCAGATGTCAGGACTTCTTGGAATGTAATATAATAAATTGATTAAATGACATTTGAAAACCATTGCCGTGGGCACGGATCCCGGCGATGGTTTTCTTTGTTAAATACAGCATTTTAGCGGGTTTTTGACTGCTTTTGAGGCATATTATCCTTAAATTTATCATTTTGGTCTAAAGTTTTCGTTTTTCGTGCCGATATATTAGGTGTAAGGAACAAGAAATACATACCGGGCAGGGGAGACCGAACGGTATGGGGATGAAAAGCATCATATTTCAGAGATGCGGAAAGAGGCTCGTATGACACCTAATATGACAAACGTATATAAGAACAACACAATACAGACTGCATCACCCGCTGAACTTACACTTATGCTTTATGATGGCGCCATTAAGTTCTGCAATGTGGCTCTTGCCGCACTTGAAAAAGATGACGTACAGAAGGCCAATACAAATATCATCAAGGCGGAGAAGATAATCGTTGAATTCCGTGTTACTCTTGATTTTAAATATCCTGTTGCAAAGGACTTTGACAGAGTATATGATTATATCTACAGACGTCTGGTTGATGCCAACATAAAGAAGGATGCGGCAATTCTTGAGGAAGCATTAAAATATATCCGTGAAATGAGAGATACCTGGAAGGAAGTCATGAGACTGAACCGCACGGGAAACGGAAATTCACAGATAAAATATGTTATGGCAAATTCACAGAAGGCTGTTTCAGAATAACAGGATTGTGAGGATTACCGATGAGAGATAGCCGGCAGCTTACTTATATAAACATAATGCTCGATACCCTTCGTAAGAAGGACCGGATACTTGATAAACTGTACACACTGACAAAGAAACAGGCAGAGCTTCTTGAGGAAGAGAATCTGGATATCGATGCATTCAACGAAACCATTTCATCAAAACAGACCGAACTGGATGCCCTTAACAAGCTTGATGAAGGTTTCCTCGATATGTACAATAAGGTAAGCGGGGTACTGAAGGAGAATGCTTCAGAATATTCGCAGGAGGTTGAAGGTGCAAAGGCACTGATTAAAAGGCAGATGGATATTTCAGTTGAACTCCAGGCACTGGAGGAGAAAAACCGCACCCGCCTTGCAATGTGTCTTACCAATGGAAAGCAGAAGATAAAGGATTTCAAGGTGAGCTCAAGGACGGCGGCTGCTTATTACAAAAACATGGCAAATAAGCATCAGGAAGGGGATTCATACTTCCTGGATCAAAAAAAATAAAAAAAAGTTTTGAACAGGGGTTAAGTAAATTAATTTCCTGTCCGATATAATTAACAGTAAAGCAAAACACATTAAGCTTCAAACTTACCGGAGGGTTACCCCGGTATCGATTCAAAGGGAGTACGGCCCGGAGGATCACGTAACTGTAAACCATATTAGCTGTGGCAAGGATGCCACTACACATACAAGGAGGAAAAACTATGATAGTACAACACAACATGTCAGCTTTGAATACCAACAGACAGCTTGGTATTACAAACAGCAATTTAAGCAAATCAACAGAGAAGTTATCAAGTGGTTACAGAATCAATCGCGCAGGCGATGATGCAGCTGGTCTTTCGATTTCAGAAAAGATGCGTGGCCAGATCAGAGGTTTGGAGCAGAGCTCAACAAACGCTCAGGACGGTATTTCACTCATCCAGACAGCTGAAGGTGCTCTGAATGAAGTTCACTCAATCTTACAGAGAATGAGAGAGCTTGCAACACAGGGTGCAAACGACACAAACGTAACTGAGGACCGTGTAGCTATTTACGAGGAAATGTCTCAGCTGGCTCAGGAAATCAGCCGTATCGGTTCAACCACAGAATTCAACACCATGAAGCTCTTCGCATCAAGTGAACAGATCAACGACGGTTTCGATACAAAGCTTGGTGAAGGTCCTGCAAGAGAAGGTATCGTAAATGACCTTGCAAACAACGAATTCATGTCGGATGCAGGCAAGGACAAGAAGATTATCTCCCTCGCAAACTTCGAAAACGAAGACGACTATGCAAAGCTTCAGGTTGGTGCTAATTCAACACAGACAATCAACTTCAAGATGGGCACACTGGATATTACCCAGCTCAACTTCCCCGGTGCAGAAGATGATGACGCCATCAATCTTTCAAGTGCATCTGACGAAGGTACACTCGGCAAGATCCTTACTACTCTGAACGAAGCTGAAGAGTCAGACACATTCTCAACAGATGTTCATGCAGCTTTCACAGCAGCAATTTCAGACTTTGACGTAGCAATCACAAATATTTCTAAGTCAAGATCTTATCTTGGTGCTATCCAGAACAGACTTGAACATACAATTGCAAATGCTGATAACACAGCTGAGAACTTACAGGCAGCTGAAAGCCGTATCCGTGACGTTAATATGGCTGAGCAGATGGTTAGCTACTCGAAGGACAGCATCCTTCAGCAGGCTGGTCAGTCAATGCTTGCTCAGGCAAATCAGTCAACACAGGGCGTTCTTTCACTCCTCAGATAATCGGTTCGAAAAGAAAACAATGTGCTATTATAAAAGAACCCTGTCGCATATGCGGCAGGGTTCTTTCCGTTAATTGCGGATAAAGCATGAAAAGACTGCTAATTGTGTATCAGATTCGGATTGATTGGCTTGAAATAATTGTTAAAGAATAATATAGTTATAGTTGGAAGCATTGTTATAGGTATAGGCATAGGCCTTATTATAGTTATAGGCGTAGGCTTTGTTATAGATATAGGTAGTGAGATAAAGGTAATAACTTTATAATTATAAAAATGACAGGGGGTAATGAAGAATGGAGATTTCCGGTCAGATAGACAGGATTGCAGAGGCATGCTATCAGCAGCGGGATAATGAGGCATGCAGTTATATTGAGCAGTTTCTCCCTGAGCTTATGGGATATATTCAGAGGTGTCAGGCAGAGGGGCATGCCCAAAAAGCCGGAGAAATTGTAAATATCCTTAAATATGTGATGAGTGCGATGGAAGCGAAGGACTATGTTCTGGTGGCAGATTATTTGAAGTTTGAACTTGCCCCGACATTGTAATAATATGGTATTCGGGTTACGCTGTTTACTTTGTTAATAACACAGGGAAAGAGGAAAGATGGAAAAGAAGCTTTATTATGTAGCGACAGGCGAGGAGGAGCCTGCACTTGTTGTTGAAACGGGTGGAAAGGAATATCGCCTGAACAGTGCGTATTCACCGTCGAATGAGGTGGAAATCTGGGGCAGGCAGTTTGCGTTTTCACATGTGAAAAAGGTTGCCTGTCTTTTTGGAATGGGAACAGGTCTGTTTGCGGAAAAGCTGTTGTCAGGTCTTTCAAAGGACAGCCTTCTCATTATTTTTGAACCCGATAGGGAAATTTATGATTTCTGCAGACGGGCCGGTGCTGAAGGTGAGACTGCTGAAAAGATGATTTTGGATAGAATAGAGCGAATTCTTTCTGACAAACGTGTACTGCTCTGTGTGGACAGTGAAGACAGCCTTGCCTTTAGGGAGCAGCTTTTCGCAAAGCTTGATTACTATATGCTGGAGGGCCTGATTGTGGCGAAGCATACTGCTTATGACAGGCTTTATGAGAATGCATTTTTGAAATATCTGCATACGATAAATGAGGTCCGGGAGCAGATTCTTGTTAACAAGAATACGCTTGCAAGATTTAAGGACGAAGCGACAAAAAATGTGCTGATGAATATGTGGATGCTTGAAAAAATGAATCCTGTCAGCCGTTTAAAGGAAATATTGCCGTCGGAGGTCCCTGTAATAGTTGTATCTGCCGGCCCGTCACTTGATAAAAATATAGAAATGCTTCGCAGGGCAAAGGGACATTGCCTTATTTTAGCAGTTGATACGGCACTTCCTTATCTTTTGCAGCGGGACATCCTTCCGGATCTGACAATCACCGTTGAACCCGTAAAGCCCGTAAAGCATTATCTTGACCCGCGAAGCGAGGAAATTCCCGCTATTTTCGACTGTGAATCAAATCCGGAGATTACCAGTAAGCATCGTGACCGTGTATTTATTTATAATTGTCGCGGCTATGTCAGAAGGCTTCTTGAGGCTGTCGGAAAGAATGTACCGGAGGATGTTGCGGGCGGCGGAAGCGTTGCGACGGCTGCCTTTGCGATTCTTTATCAGCTGGAGGTAAAGCATATTATCCTGATTGGTCAGGACCTGGCCTATTCCGGGGAGGCTACCCATGCCGGCGGGGTGGAATCGAAGGGCATAAACAACAATATCGGATATGAAATGATTGAGGATATAAATGGCGGACAGGTGCGTACCAGAAGTGACTGGCTGGGATATCTGAGATGGTTTGAAAGTGCGATTTCCGTTATTAACAATCTTGGAAAGGATATCCACGTAACGGATGCAACCGAGGGTGGTGCAAAAATACACGGTAGTGAGATTATGACTCTTGCAGAGGCGCTGGCGCGGTATTGCGGTATTAAGACTGCAGACCTGCCCGATGATTCCGGGTGCGCAAGGGAAATTGATTATGATTTTGAAAAGGAGCTTTCAAGGCTGCCCTCCTTCTTAAACGGGGAGGAATATGCGCTGTTTCTTGAAAAGAAGGATGAGTCCCTTCGTCAGCTTGAGGAAATGTCGCGGCAGGCATGCTTAGCGGTTGATATCTGCGACCGGCTCATTCCGGAATTGGAAAAGGGCGGAATAATGGATGAAAAGTGTGTAAAGGCTTCTGAAAAAGAGCTTGCCGAAATACGGGCATTTTGCGAGAAATGCTATATATATCCGATGGTTAACGATTATGCCGTAAGCGATATTGCTGAGGAAGTGAGCAGACTTCGGCTTGAGGCGGGGGACGAATCACTGCAGAGGCTGAATGAAATACGTCAGCAGAGGCTGGCTTTTGAGGCAATTGAAAGGGCATGCAGGTATATAAAAGCGGTAAGATAACCCTCCAACCTTAGGTGGTGGGGACAAGTCTGCCCGGCGCGGGTGTCAAGCTCCGTACCGGATAGCTGTGAAGCAGTCCGCTTTTAATGGGCAACAGGCGAAGCGGCTACGAGATTTGACTGTGAATTGTGCCGGCAAAATCTGAAAAAACGGATTTTAAAGCAGCTACAGGTACGGTAAATATATGGATAAGGGAAAAGACAATAGATATGATAAATAAAGAGAATAAGGGCAGACCTGACAGGTCAGATAAAAAAGGGACAGGCATTAAACGGGAAAATAATGACAGACAGGACAGGAAGAATAAACCCGGCAGGGACGGTAAAACCGACAGAACTGATAAAATCGGAAAAACTGACGGGGATATTAAGAAAACAGAGGACTTATTATGCCCTTATTTTAAAAAATGCGGAGGCTGCAGATACCTTGACCGCAGCTATGAGGACCAGCTAAAGGCAAAACAGGGTATTGTGGCAAAATGCCTTAAGGATATTTCTGCTTCGGCCGGGATAAAGCCTGAAACGATTGTACGGGCGGACAGTCCTTTTAACTATCGGAATAAGGTTCATTCCGTATTTTCAAGAAATGGCGAAGGAAAAATTGTGCGCGGAATTTATCGTGAGGATACGCACAGGGTTGTGAATGTTAAGGGCTGTCTGATAGAGGATAAGCTGGCAGATTCAATAATTGAAGAAGTGAAAAAGCTTCTGCCCTCATTTAAGTACAGGGTATACGATGAGGACAACGGAACAGGCTGGCTGAGGCATGTTCTTGTGAGAGTGGGGCAGTGTGCCAAGGCTTCGCCGGTTGAGAGCTACGGAGGCTGTGGCGGGGACAGCGGAAATACACGCGAGCTGCCGCAGGTAAGCGTCATGCTTGTCCTTGTTACTGCTACGGTTCCGTTCACGGGTAAAAACAATTTTATAAAGGCAATCAGGGAGAAGTTTCCTCAGATTACAACCGTTATCCAGAATATAAACGACAAGCGGACCAGTATGGTTCTTGGTGAGAGAAATATTGTCTGCTATGGTCCGGGATATATTGAGGATAGTCTGATGGGACTTAATTTCAGAATATCGCCGAGTGCCTTTTATCAGGTAAACCATGCTCAGGCAGAGAGGCTATACAGCCTGGCGCATGAGATGGCGTCTCCGTCAAAATCGGATGTGGTTGTGGATGCCTATTGCGGTACGGGAACAATCGGTATGTGCATGGCAGCTTCAGCCGGGGAGGTTGTGGGTGTCGAGCTGAACGGCGATGCGGTAAAGGATGCGGTATTTAATGCCAAAAGAAATGGAATAGACAACATCCGTTTTATAAAGGCGGATGCTACGGAATGGATGACCTCTTATCTGCAGAATTGCAGGGAGCGGGATGCCAAAATCCTGATAATGGACCCCCCAAGGGCAGGTTCAACCACAGAATTTATAGCAGCTGCCTCTGCTATGGCATTTAAACGAATAGTATATGTTTCCTGCAATCCGGAAACACTTGCCAGGGATCTGAAGCAATTTATGAAAAAGGGGTATAAGCCGGAAAGGATTGTGCCTGTTGATATGTTTCCCTGGACAGAGCATGTGGAGACGGTATGCCTCTTAGTTCTGAGAAATGATATTACACATATCAACATTGACGTGGATGTGGAAGAGTTAGTTCGGGACAAGCGAGGACAGGCAACGTATGACCAGATCCGAGACTTTGTTAAGGAACAGACCGGATTGCATGTATCAAATCTGAATATTGCGCAGATAAAGCAGAAGTGCGGAATTATTGAACGGGAGAACTACAATCTGCCTAAATCAGAGGATGCGAGACAGCCGGCGTGCACGAAAGAAAAAGAAGAAGTAATAATAAATGCATTTCGACATTTTGGATTGATTGGATATGATACAATTTGAAGCGCAGATAAATAAGGTGAAAGGAGCCGGTTACATTGGCAGAAAATCAGAACATTGAATGGAAAGAATCCTGGCACGATGACTATTTAAAGTGGATATGCGGCTTTGCAAATGCTCAAGGTGGCAGAATATATATCGGCATGAATGATAATGGTAAGGTCATTGGGATTCCTGATTCCAAAAAATTGTTGGAAGATATACCGAACAAAATAACGCAGTCACTTGGAATTGTTGCAGATGTAAATCTTTTAACGGAAAACGGAAAAGAGTATATAGAAATTGATGTTCCGGCATGCGCTACATGTATATCTTATAAAGGCGTTTTTCATTATCGAAGCGGAAGCACCAAGCAGGTACTGTCCGGACCTGCACTTGAGAATTTTTTGAACAGAAAACGTGGTGCAACATGGGATAATACTCCGTTTCCTGCATTTAAAATCCAAGATGTCGAAGACTCGGTTATTGACAAATTTAAGGAATTGGCAGCCAAGAAGGGAAGGATTGAGCCGCAGCTCCTTAATGAATCAAAAAGTGTATTGCTGGATAAATTACATTTGACAGTCGGAGATTACCTTACCAATGCAGCCATGATGCTTTTCTCAAAAGATCCGGAAAAATGGCAATTGGGTGCATATGTAAAAATTGGCTTTTTTGAGTCTGATGCGGAACTTATGTATCAGGATGAGGTTCATGGACCGTTAGTTGAAATAGTGGATAAGATTGTTGAACTGATATATTTGAAATATATGCGCGCAAAGATTACTTACGTTGGCATGCAAAGGCAGGAACGTTACTTCGTACCGGAAGAAGCGCTAAGAGAAACGCTTCTCAATGCTTTGTGCCATTCGCAGTATAATTATGGTGTTCCGATTCAAATAAGTGTATATGATGATAAATTGTATGTTGCAAACTGTGGCCAGTTACCAGATAATTGGACAATGGAAAATCTGCTGACGAAGCATCCTTCACGTCCATTTAATCCGAATATTGCATATGTATTTTATTTGGCCGGATTTATTGAAAGTTGGGGAAGAGGTATAGAAAAGATATGTGCTTCCTGTGAAAAAGCCAATCTGCCTAAACCGGAGTTCATTATTAATCCAAGTGATATTATGGTCAAGTTTACAGCTCCTGCGGATAGGATTGTTCACGGTCCTGGCAGGGTGACCGATGGGGTGACCGATGGGGTGACCGATGGGGTGACCGATGCCGAAAGACGAATATTGAATGAGTTAATGAAAAATCCGGGATACACATATATGATGATTGCCGATAATCTTGGAATTAGTAAAAAGACAGTTGCTGAACACATTAAATGCTTAAAAGAAAAAGGCATTATAAACAGAGTAGGAAATAATAAGAACGGATACTGGATTATTAAATAAGTGGTGACATAGCATATGACAAAAAGAATTAAAAGTGAAAGTAATCATATTACCAGTTGCACTATTCT
>JAZQNG010000112.1:0-16991 GCA_045627205.1 Lachnospiraceae bacterium | reverse complement strand
CTGAAGCAGAGGCTGAAATGGAAGCTGAAAGGGTTGAAGGCGTTGTTGAGGACGCAACCGAAGCTGAGGCAGAGGATACGGAGGCTGCTGCAGAAACAGAGGAAGCAGACGAAATCCCGGACGAAGAAAACGACGGGGAAGAAGCAGAGGGAAGCGAAGAAGAAAAAAAGAAATTCGGCTTCTTTAAAAAGGATAAAAAAGAAAAGAAGGATCCCAGGGATGAAAAGATTGCCGAACTGAATGACAGGCTGATGAGAAACCTGGCAGAATTCGAGAATTTCAGAAAGCGTTCCGAAAAGGAAAAATCGGCAATGTTTGAGATAGGAGCAAAGTCAATCGTGGAGAAAATCCTTCCCGCACTGGACAGCTTTGATTTAGGCCTTGCAGCACTCAGTGAGGAGGATAAGGCAAGCGGCGTCGGTCAGGGCATGGAGAAAATCTACAAGCAGCTGATGACAAGTCTTGAGGCAGCAGGTGTTACTCCCATAGAAGCACTTGGCAAGGAATTCGATCCCAATCTTCATAATGCGGTAATGCACGAGGACAATGAGGAATTCGGTGAGAACACTGTTTCACAGGAGCTTCAGAAGGGCTATATGTACCATGATTCAGTTGTAAGACACAGTATGGTAAAGGTTGCAAACTGATGATGTTAATTAAAGGACCGGAGACCCCGGTTCCTGATATTATAAATTGTTAAGGATAAAATGTTTTAAAACAGGAGGATAAATACTATGAGCAAGATTATCGGTATTGACTTAGGTACTACCAATTCATGTGTAGCAGTTATGGAAGGTGGAAAGCCCACCGTATGTACAAACACCGAAGGACAGAGAACAACCCCTTCAGTAGTAGGTTTTGCAAAGAATGGCGAGAGACTTGTCGGTGATGCTGCAAAGCGTCAGGCAGTTACAAACGCAGATAAGACAATTTCTTCAATTAAGCGTCATATGGGTACTGATTTCAAGGTTGCCATCGATGACAAGAAGTTTTCACCCCAGGAAATTTCAGCAATGATTCTTCAGAAATTAAAGGCAGATGCTGAAAACTATCTCGGCGAGAAGGTTACAGAGGCTGTTATCACAGTTCCCGCTTACTTTAACGATGCACAGCGTCAGGCAACAAAGGATGCAGGTAAGATTGCAGGTCTTGATGTAAAGCGTATCATCAACGAGCCTACCGCAGCAGCACTTGCATATGGTCTTGACAATGAGAACGAGCAGAAAATCATGGTATACGACCTTGGTGGCGGTACATTCGATGTTTCTGTTATTGAAATCGGCGATGGTGTTATCGAGGTACTTGCTACAGCAGGTGACAACAGACTCGGTGGCGATGACTTCGATGAGAGAGTTACCCGTTACATGATTGATGAATTCAAGAAGCAGGAGGGTGTTGACTTATCAACAGATAAGATGGCTCTTCAGAGACTGAAGGAGGCTGCAGAGAAGGCTAAGAAGGAGCTTTCATCAGCTACCACAACAAACATCAACCTTCCCTTCATTACAGCTACGGCAGAGGGTCCCAAGCACTTCGATATGAACCTCACAAGAGCTAAGTTCGAGGAGCTTATCAGCGACCTTGTTGAGAGAACAGTTATTCCCGTACAGAACGCACTCCGTGATGCAGGCATCAAGCCTTCAGAGCTTTCAAAGGTTCTCCTTGTTGGTGGTTCAACACGTGTTCCCGCAGTTCAGGAGAAGGTTAAGCAGCTGACCGGACATGAGCCTTCAAAGACACTTAATCCTGATGAGTGTGTTGCACTCGGTGCTTCAATCCAGGGCGGTAAGCTCGCCGGCGATTCAGGTGCAGGTGATATCCAGCTTCTCGATGTTACGCCCTTAACACTTGCTATCGAGACACTTGGCGGTATCGCAACACCTATCATCAAGAGAAATACAACTATTCCTACCCGTGGTTCACAGGTATTCTCAACAGCTGAGGATAACCAGAGTGCAGTTGATATCCGCGTTACACAGGGTGAAAGACAGTTCGCAAAGGACAACAAGCTTTTAGGACAGTTCAGACTTGACGGTATCCTTCCCGCAAGACGTGGTGTTCCTCAGATTGAGGTTACCTTCGATATTGATGCAAACGGTATCGTAAATGTTTCTGCAAAGGATAAGGGTACAGGCAAGGAGCAGCATATTACCATTACTTCAGGTACTACAATGAGCGATTCAGATATCGAGCGTGCAGTTAAGGAAGCAGCTGAGTATGAGGCTCAGGACAAGAAGCGTAAGGAGGCTGTTGATACACGTAACGAGGCTGATTCAATGGTATTCCAGACAGAAAAGGCTCTTTCAGATGTAGGTGACCAGCTTACGGATGCTGACAAGGCAACGGTTCAGGCAGACATTGACCGCTTAAAGGAGCTCCTTAACAAGACAAATCCCGAGGTTATGAGCGACGGCGAGGTTGAGGATATCAAGGCAGCTAAGGAACAGCTTATGACAGATTCTCAGCAGCTCTTCCAGAAGGTTTATGAGAAGGCTCAGGCACAGGGTGGCCAGGGAGCAGGTCCTGACATGGGCGGCTTCAACGGAGCAGGTCCTGACATGGGTGGCTTCAACGGAGCAGGTCCTGATATGGGCGGCTTTAACGGAGCAGGCTATCAGGGCGGAAATAACGGAGACGGCAGCGACTATGTTGACGCTGACTTCAAGGAAGTATAATTAACAGGATACAATCGTCAGGGGACGATATCATAACATTTAGCACAGATGGGGACGGCAATACGTCCCCTTGTGCAATTCTGAATGAGGAAATTTTATGGCGGACAAGAGAGATTATTACGAGGTGCTGGGAGTCAGTAAGGATGCCGGTGCCGATGAAATTAAAAAGGCATACAGACAGCTTGGTAAAAAGTACCACCCTGATGTAAATCCCGGAGATAAGGAAGCTGAGGAGAAATTCAAGGAGGTCGGAGAGGCTTATGCTATTCTGAGCGATCCTGATAAGCGTCGCCAGTACGACCAGTATGGACATGCAGCCTTTGAAAACGGCGGAGCCGGCGGGATGGATTTCAGCAATATGGATTTCTCCAGCATGTTTGGCGATCTGTTTGGCGGGCTTGGCGGTATTTTCGGAGATTTATTCGGTGGCGGAAGCCGTTCAAACGGTGGTCCGGCCCGTGGAGCCAATACCAGGACAAGGGTACGTATTTCCTTCGAGGACGCAATGAAGGGTGTTGAGAGGGAAATCGATGTTACCCTGAAGGAGACCTGCGAGACCTGTAATGGAACGGGTGCAAAGCCCGGTTCAAAGGTTGAAAGCTGTTCACAGTGCGGTGGAAAAGGACAGGTTGTTTATTCGCGTCAGTCGTTGTTTGGAATGACTCAGAGCATTCAGGCATGTCCTCAGTGCCGCGGTGCAGGAAAGGTCATTAAGGAAAAATGCTCTGCCTGCCTTGGAAACGGCTATGTTTCAAAGAGAAAGAAGCTCTCTGTTTCGATACCGGCAGGTATTGATTCCGGCCAGTGCATAAGACTTGCGGGAAAGGGCGAGCCCGGTGCAAACGGCGGTCCCTTCGGTGATCTTCTTGTCGAGGTTGAGGTTGCTGAGCATAATGTATTCCAGCGTGACGGTCTGAACATTTACTCAACTGCATATATGAGCTTTGCGCAGGCAGCCCTTGGCGGAGACGTGCGTATCGCGACAATTGACGGAGATGTTCTTTATGAGGTTAAGCCCGGAACCCAGACAGATACAAGGATACGTCTGAGAGGCAGGGGAGTTCCTTCAATCAGGGATAAGTCATACCGTGGTGACCAGTATGTAACCCTTATTGTCCAGGTTCCCACAAAGCTGAATTCCGAGCAGAGAGAGCTGCTTCAGAAGTTTGATGAAGCCTACAGCGGGAAAAATCCTGAACCCTCGGGCACAACAGAAAAAAAGAAAAAAGGCTTATTTAGTAAATAAGGTGATAAAGGCTGTATTACGGTGCACCGGCTGTATCGTGATACAGCTTTTTGAGCCCTGATCATTATAAAAAAGGATAGGACGAAATTCGGTATACACGATGAAAAGAATTGTTATCGGTATTCTTGCACATGTTGATGCGGGAAAAACCACATTGTCTGAGGCACTTCTGTATGCCTGCCATATAGTGAGAAAGCTGGGAAGGGTTGATAAAAAGGACTCCTTCCTGGACAACTATGCCCTTGAACGGGAGCGTGGGATTACTATTTATTCCAAACAGGCAGTTTTCGGATATGGTGACGTGAGCTTTACGCTGCTTGATACCCCCGGACACGTGGATTTTTCGCCGGAGATGGAGAGGACACTCTGTATGCTGGATGCAGCTGTGCTTGTCATAAGCGGCCCTGAAGGAGTGCAGGCGCATACAAGGACCTTATGGAAGCTTCTGAAGGCATATGATGTTCCTACCTTCGTTTTTGTGAATAAGATGGATAGGGAGGTCTGCCTGAAGGGTAATATATATCAGGAAATCAGGGACTCGCTTTCCAAAAACTGCGTGGATATTACTTCACTGTTTGAAAATGGTAAACCGGACAGCGTTTATGAAAATATCGCTCTTTGTGATGAGGCAGTCCTTGACAGCTATCTTGAAACCGGGACTGTTTCGGATGAGCAGGTTCGGGAGCTGGTGGGACAGCGTCTGATGTTCCCTGTTTTATTTGGCTCAGCCCTGTGCCTGCAGGGGATAGAGGAGCTTCTGGAGTCGTTGAAACGCTTTGTTCCCCCTGTTTATGAGGAGGAAAGGTTTGCAGCAAGGATTTATAAGGTTACGAGGGATGATTCGGGAAAACGGCTGACGCATATGAAGATTACCGGCGGCAGTCTGAAAAACCGTGATGTGGTTTCGTATAAAAAGTCAAGGGAGCAGGAGGAGGTCTTTGAGGAGACGGGAAGCGGACTTATTTCCGAAAAGATAACAGAAATCCGTGTTTATAACGGTGAAAAATACGAAAGCACCGACCGTGCCGAGCAGGGCATGGTTGTTGCGGTTGCAGGCCTTAGCGGCACCGAGGCGGGCGGGGTGCTTGGTGCTGAGGAGGAGCTTCCGGAAAAACAGCTTACACCGGTACTTACCTACAGGGTTGTCGGAAGGGACAGATCGGAGCTGAGCTCAATCCTGCCGAGGCTTAGGCTTATGGAGGAGGAGGAGCCGCAGCTTCACGTAATATGGAATGCTGAAATGCATGAGCTTCAGGTCCGTATAATGGGCGAGATACAGCTTGAAATACTGAAAAGCAGGTATTTTGAACGCTTTAAGGAAAATATTGAATTTGATAAGGGCAGTATTCTTTACAGGGAAACTGTTCTGGCACCGGTTTTAGGAATAGGGCATTACGAGCCGCTGCGGCATTATGCGGAGGTACAGCTTGTAATAGAGCCGGGAAAGCCCGGCAGCGGAATCGTGTTCAGGTCGTCCTGCGGGGTGAATGAGCTGAGTACAAACTGGCAGAGGCTCATCATGACACATGTTTTTGAAAGGGAGCATAAGGGGTGCCTTATCGGTGCGGTGCTGGATGATGTGTGCATTACCCTGGTTGCAGGCCGCGACCATCTGAAGCATACCGAGGGCGGTGATTTCCGTCAGGCGACCTACCGTGCAATACGTCAGGGACTGATGAGGGCGCTTACAGAACAGAAGGCAGGGCTTCTTGAGCCTTATTATGAATTCAGCCTTGAGGTTCCGAGAAAATGTATAGGCCGTGCAATGTCCGATATAGAAACCCGATGCGGCAGGATTACAGGACAGTATGAGACGGAATATGAAAACAGAAGCGGAGATGCAGGGGAGGATATGGTTCTTCTTATGGGCGTCGCACCGGTTTCTTCAATGCAGGGCTATGTGAAGGAGGTTACTGCCTATACAAAGGGGCTCGGAACGCTGTATTGCAATTTCCACGGCTATCTTCCCTGCCACAATCAGGAAGAGGTGGTTTCTCAAAGCGGCTATGATGCGGCGGCGGATATGCGAAATCCGTCATACTCCGTATTCTGTGCCCATGGTGCAGGCTTTCCTGTGGAATGGAGCGATGTGGACAGCTATAAGCACATTGACTGCAGTATCGATCTGTCAGGCTATGAAAACGACGGGACCTGGAGCGTCGGACACAAGCTTCTTACAAAGGGAAGCGACAATCCGGAGGATTATGAGGATCTGTGTGACACAGGTGAATTAAGACCCCTGGGACCCGGAGCAGCGGGAAAATATGGCGGTTCGAATGACGGGGAGGGTAAAAGCACGGATTCAGCCGCAAAAAATGTCGGCGGCAACGGTAAATTCAGCTACGTGGATGAGTCCTTCGTTACCCTTGATGAAATAGATTCAATTATGAACAGGACCTTCTTTTCCAACCGGAAGGAGGGCTATAAGAATCCCTTCAGGAAGCATAAGGCACAGCTTGCGCTTAGGGAAAATCCGAAAAACGTCAATTCGGTAAAGGATGGTCCGAACCGTACCGGTGCATCTGATAATGGTGCGGAAAAGCAGCAGAGAAGAGTTTCTACTAATGTAGTACAAAAGGACAGATACCTTCTTGTGGATGGGTACAATATTATTTTTGCATGGGATGAACTAAAGGAACTGGCCGCTGTAAATATTGATGCCGCGAGGGACAGACTCAACGATATACTGTGCAATTTCCAGGCTGTCCATGACTACAGGCTGATTGTCGTATATGATGCCTACCGGATTGCAGGACATCAGACGGAATATTTTACCTACAGGAATATATGTGTGGTATTTACGAAGGAAGCCGAGATAGCAGACAGATATATAGAAAAATTTGTCCATGAAAATGCCGTGAAATACGATATTACCGTGGCAACAAGCGATGGACTGGAGCAGATAATCATCCGCGGTCAGGGTGCTAAGCTGTGGTCTGCCCGGGATCTGTATGATTTTGTGAAGGAAAATGAGCGTAGGATTTCCGAAAAACTAAATGAAAACGGCTCAAAAATCGGCACTCTGATCGGTACGAAGCTTAATGCAACGGATAACAGCGAGTACGCAAGATTTGACAAGTGATAGCCAAGTATATTCATTGTAATAGCTTACACAGTATGGTATCATTGACAAGTGGTAGTAGTTTAATCATTAGCCGTTCCCTTTGGTCACGGCATGGAGATTAGTATATGATAATTGATTTTCATACGCACATTTTTGCGGATTCAATTGCACAAAGGGCTCTGGAATCCTTAAAGGAAGGCTGTCATGGCCTTTATGAGCCTGTACACAACCTGACACAGTCGGGGATGCTTGCCAGAATGGATGAATGGGGAATAGACAGGGCAGTAATCCAGCCTGTCATTACAAAAAGAAAGCAGGTTAAAACCGTCAATGAATGGGCGGCTTCAACAGCCTCCGACAGGATTATCCCCTTTGGTGGAATTTACCCGAATGAGGAGGATTGGAAGGAGCAGATTGATTTTGTTGCTTCACTTGGCCTTAAAGGTCTTAAATTCCATTGTGAATATCAGAATTTTGTGGTTGATGATTTAAGAATGCTGCGGATTTATGATTATGCCTTTAACAGGAATCTTATCCTGCTCCAGCATGCAGGGTTTGATCCGGCCTTTCCGGCACCCTTTAAGTCCTCACCTGAAAGGTTTGCCAATATAGCGAGGAAGCTCAAGGGCGGTATAATGGTGGCAGCCCATTTCGGAGGCCAGCTTCAGTGGGAGGAGGTTGAACGGTATCTTGCGGGAACGGATATTTACCTTGATACCTCTATGGGCTTTGCCTACTACGGAAGTGAAACCTTTATGAAAATTTATGAAAAACACGGTGCAGACCGTATTTTGTTTGCAACTGATTCACCCTGGTCGGATGCCTCTGAGGAATTAAGGCTGTTTAATGAAATAGACCTTCCTGATGAGGACAGACAGAAAATATTAAGCGGAAATGCAGAAAGAATTCTAAAGCTATGATTAAAAAAGATTTTTCTACAGGAATAACGGCCCTTCTTGCAATGACACTTTGTACTGTTGTCGGCTTCACGGGCTGCGGACTGCTTCCCAAGGAGGAAGAGACCCATAAGATTCAGATAGTAAAGGAAAAAATAGAAAATGAATATGACCTTGCACTCTGTGAAAAAAGGGATGTTGTGCTGACGGATACCATAAGCTGCCAGTATAAGCAGCTGGGCGAGGAAAACCTGTCATTTCCTGAAAGTAATAAAAAGGTTGCCCTTGTTTATGTGAAGGAGGGCGATGAGGTTAAAGCGGGCGACATACTTGTCAAGCTGGATATAGCCAAATATGAGGATGGACTTATTACCCTTGGGGAACAGATAAAAAAGGACGAGCTTGTGATTAAACAGTCGGATGAAAAGATTGCATTTTATGAAAAAAGGATTGCATCCGATTCAATCAGCCTCTTGGATAAGGAAAATTATCTGGACAGTCTTGTTGAGGTAAGAAACAATAAGGCAGTTGCGGAAAATGAGATAGAATTTGCAAATATTCTTATGGAACAGTATCAGAAGGAGATAGACGGCGGTATACTTAGGGCCGGTATTGACGGGACAGTGTCCTTCGTAAGTGATAATCTTGCGGGTGGCTACACTATGGCAAATATCCGTGTGATTACCATCCTTGATTCCGGAAGCTGCGGCTTTACTGCACAGGACCGCGAGGCCGGTGAGTATATGACGGTCGGTGAGCCCTATACCGTGACGCTTCCGAGCGGTGAAAGCTTTGCTACAACGGTTACTTCGATTGATGACGGCAAGCTGGTATTTGAGCTTGACGAACCGAACTACTCCATTTCCGTAGGTACAAGAGGAAACATAGATGTTGTACTCGGAACTGCCGAGCAGGTTCTTTCGGTACCGAGAATAAGTGTTTTCAATGCAGATGATTTCAGCTATGTTTATGTGCTTAATGAGAATGGTGTCCGTGAAATGAAAAAGATTACAACCGGACTGATCGGCAACAATTATGTAGAGGTAACAGGCGGACTTGAACTGAATGAATCAGTTATTTTAAGATGAGGTGGATGGACTTGAAAAAGATAATTGTACTGCTTTTGGCCGCAATGCTTATGCTGACCGCGTGCTCAAACGGCTCTGATGCTGAACGGGTTGCCCTTTTGGAGCCTGTAAATGCCAAGCTTGACACAACGTATGTGACCAGAACCGATATGAGTGATATAAAAATATACGAGGGACGTGTCATTCCCAATACAGACGAGCTTTATTTTGAAAACAGTGGATATCTCTACGGCCTTTTTGTAGAGCCGGGGGACAGGGTTTATAAGGGCGATATCATTGCCGGTCTCAAGAGCTTCCATTACGATGAAATTGAAGCTCTGAAGGAGGAAATCGATACCCTTGAGGAGAATAATAAAAAGACCTTTGAAACGCTTAATAATGAGCTTGAAATTGCACGCCTGAACGGTGGCGACATTGAGGAAAAGGAGCTTAGCTTAAGACAGCAGGAGGAAATGGCCGAGCTGGAGCTTACCCTTAAAAAGGAACGCCTTGAGACGCTTTCGGAGGATGATTTCGGATATGTGTATATTGAGGCGCCCTATGATTCAACTGTTGTTGCGGTAACTACTACCTCCGCAGGCGGCTTTATCAGTGCAAAGACTCCTATTGTAGCCCTTGATAACGGGAAAAGCCCGATCATCACCTGTGAATATGTCAGCGAATCAAATATTTCCATAGTTGAGGAGGTATACTGCAGGGTACGCGGCAATAAATATGACCTTACCTATATTCCCTACTCAAAGACAGAGCTTAAGACGATGGTAACGAATGAGATTACTCCCGTATCAAGATTTTCGCTTACCGATGAAAATCCTGAGGGTATGTATGTTGGTGATTACGCCAGCGTTGAAATAGTAAAGAGCTCAAGACCGGATGTTCTCGTTGTTCCGCTGAATGCGGTTTATTCCGACTCATCGGGTAAGTTTGTATATGAGGTTGTTGATGACCAGAGAATAAGACGTGATGTTACGGTAGGCATTTCGGATTCGGTATGTGTAGAAATCGTGGACGGAATTGAGGAAGGAGCATGTATTTATGTTAAAAACTGATAAATCGAAAAAAATGTTCCTTTGTGCTGTAATGGCAGGCATTATGGCGGTGGCGTCCCCGCTTGACGGCAGTGTCCTGGCAGAGGAGACAGAGCGCGATCTTTATTTTGCCGCCATGGATGAAAAGACTGAGGTTAAAATTGAAACGGCAAAGGTATTGAAGGAGGAATTCTTTATTACCGGAGCTGCTAACGGAACGGTGGTTTATAACAATTCCTCATACGTATTCTGCGATATTCCCGAGGGAACCGTGAGATTTCAGGAGTTCCTTGTAGGAACGGGTGACATGGTAAAAAAGGGCGACCCGGTTGCCAAAATCACTGTTGAACTGGACGGAAGCGAGATTGAGCAGTTGAAGCTGGAAAAACAGATTTTAGAGGATGAACAGGATAACTACATAGCCGATACAAAGGTGCTTCTGGATATGTACAGCAGCAAGGCTGAAAACGGAAGCACGGAGGATGAGAAAAATCTTGGAAGTCTTGCATACAAACGGCTGTTGACCGAGTATAACTCAAAAATCAGCAGTATGGAGGACAGGATTACTGAGGTAGATACGCGTATTGACCTTTTGGAGGAAATCATCAATACGGAATGTATATATGCCAATATGGACGGAGTCATCGGAAATACCAACTGGCTCAGACGCGAAAGCACGCTTGACCGTTATGCCTATATCTGTTCGATATACGACAAGAGCGATATTACCGTAGTGGTTGAGGGCGGTTCGGACCTGCTGCGTTACAATATGCCTGTTAAGCTTTATCAGTCAAACGGAAGCAATGAGGTCGAACTGACAGGAAGGGTAAGAACCTTAAAGTCTACTGCCATATCGTTAAATTTAACCGCAAGGGATGATATCATCGAGGTTTATGGGGATCCTACCGGACTTCAGGTAAACAAGGAGGTTGTCATCAGGTTTGACAGGGTTTATGTTCCGGATGCACTTACTGTTTTAAAAACTGCTGTTCATACCGACGGTAAGGGCAGCTATGTAAATCTGCTGATAAACGGTCAGTCAAGCAAAAGATATGTTGTGGTCGGCGCTACCGGAACGCAGAAGGCATGGATTGCCTCAGGCGTTGAAGAGGGAGATACCGTAATACTTAATTAATCAGTTGGAGGATTAGCATGTTTCATTTAATGCTTCAGAAAATTTTACATAAAAAATGGATGGCAGCCAGTCTGCTGATAGGAAACATTCTGTTAATCGCAATTGCGGTAAGTCATCCCATGTATCAGGAAGCTTCGCGTAACCGCATGCTTACCGACGAGTTTTCCAATTATATTGAGGAGAAGAATAAATATCCCTTTGTAGTTGATGTGACTGGTATGATAAGAAAAAGTACCGGAAAATCCGAAACTGCGGCCGTAAGGGAGTTTGCAGAGGGGGCATCGGAGTATTACGGTCTGCCGGAGATTTCCTCAATCTGCTACCGTTCACTTGTTGCCAGTACGGCAAAATCAACCACACTGCACGATGGAGCCAATTCGGAACAGAAGATTTCCGTGGCCTCGCTTGCAGGTCTTGACGAGCATGCCACGATCCTTACGGGAAGCATGTATTCCGATGAAATGACCGAGGACGGATACATTGAGGCTGTAATGAGCCAGAGCGCAATGGTAAAGTTCAATCTCCTTGTCGGAGAGGAGCTGGAATTTAAAAATCTCAAGTACCGTAATAAAAACACTCTGAAAATAAGGATTACGGGTGTTTTCACAAATTCAGAGGAGGAGGACTGCTACTGGTATAATTCTCCTGATTACTTTGACAGCTGCCTGATGATTTCGCCGGAGCTTTTTGAGTATGGCTTTATGTACAAGAATGCGTCAAAATACCAGTTTAATGAGCACTGGTGGGTTCTTCTTGACTATAATGACATACGTCCGGAGATGGTTGACTCACTTCTTGAAAAAACAGCTGATGCGATTGAAGAATACAAGGGTGTATATTCCTCAATCGAAACGCCGGATTATATTGAAATGATGAAGTCCTTCAAGGTGAAGGAAAAGCAGATAAGTGTAACCCTTACCATTCTTCAGATTCCGGTTATTGTGCTTCTGTGTGCCTTCCTTTTCATGATTTCAAGACAGATGCTTGAGATGGAGGAAAATGAAATTGCTCTTTTAAAGAGCCGTGGTGCGGGCAGGGGACAGATTATCCGTCTGTATTTCTTCCAGTCGCTGTTTTTAAGTCTTGTGAGCTTTATAATCGGTGTACCGCTCGGAAGTCTGATATGCAGGATTCTCGGTGCTTCCAGTGCCTTCCTTGAGTTCGCGTCAAGAAGAAACCTGACTGTGGAGTATTCGGCCAATGTATTTATTTATGGCGGAATAGCTGTACTTGTTTCGATGGTTATGACACTGCTTCCTGTTTTTAAACGTGATAAGGTTACAATCGTATCCGTAAAGAGAAAAAGGTCACGTCAGGAAAAGCCTTTGTGGAGAAAGCTTTACCTGGATGTTATTATGCTGGCAGTTTCCATCTACGGACTGTATTCCTTCAGTCAGCAGCAGGAAGAGCTTTTGAATAAGGTGCTTAGCGGACAGGCGCTTGACCCGCTGATTTTCTTAAGTGCTTCGCTTTTCATCCTTGGTGCGGGCCTGTTTTCACTGCGTATACATTCACTTCTTATTAAGCTGATATATGCAATAGGAAAGCGGCGCTGGAGACCGGCAAGCTACACCTCGTTCCTTCAGCTTATCCGTACAGGCAACAAGCAGGCCTTTATTATGGTATTCCTTGTTCTGACGGTGGCCTTTGGTATGTTCAATACGACAATTGCCCGCACGATTCTTTCGAATGCCGAAAAGAACAGCGATTACAATATCGGAGCGGATATCGTAATGAAGGAATACTGGAAGAATAACGCAGCCTATGCAGCAATGGATCCGGAGGTTGAGGTTTCATACACGGAGCCGGATTACGGAAAATACGGTTCCATTCCGGGTGCAAAGGCAACGGCAAAGGTTTACAGAAACTCCGGGACCTCGGTTAAGGCTGCAGGAAAGACCTACAATTCAACACTGATGGGAATAGATACAAAGGATTTCGGAACCGTAACAGACCTTGAAAACGGTCTTTTGAAATATGATTTCCGTGAATACCTTAATGTTCTTTCAAAGAATAATGATGCAGTCCTGGTATCCTCAAATTTCAGGGATAAGCTCGGACTGAAGCTTGGTGATGACATTACCTACAGCATTACAGAGGCGGGAAAGACAGGAACGGCCACAGGTAAAATTTACGGCTTCGTAGATTACTGGCCGGGCTTCAAGCCTGATGAGATTATCATAAATCCTGATGAAACCTCCGAAAAGATTGAGAACTATCTTGTAGTTGCACATTTATCAGCTGTTCAGCAGAAAATCGGTCTTTATCCTTATGAGGTATGGATTGATATGGACGACAGCAGTGACGGCTTCTATGAATTTGTTGAAGCAAACAGCGTCCGTGTTACAAAATGCACGGATTCCTTTGAAAAGAAGGCGGATATCAGCAATGAGCCGCTTTTCCAGGGTACAAACGGTATCCTGACAATGAGCTTTATCACAATCCTTTTAATCTGCGGTATCGGCTATCTGATTTACTGGACCCTTTCAATACGTTCAAGGGAGCTTCTTTTCGGTATTTTCAGGGCTATGGGTATGAGCAGGCGTGAGATTATTCACATGCTCTTCAATGAACAGCTGCTGACGGGTGTTGTTGCCATTGCTTTCGGACTCGGTATCGGCTGGATTGCTTCAAGGCTTTATGTACCTATCATCCAGATTGCTTATTCGGCAACAGACAGGTCGCTTCCGTTGGAGCTCATCACAAGGACGGGAGATGTAGTAAGACTTGTTGTTATCATCGGTATAGTATTTATCGGATGTCTGGCAGCACTTATCAATCAGGTATTCAGGATGAAGATTTCACAGGCACTGAAGCTTGGTGAGGACTAATCCGGTCAGGTTTGGCATGGAGGATATTAATGGACGATTCAATTATAAAAACTGTTGATGTTGATAAAAGCTTTCCGATAGCCGGAAGGGAGCCGCTTCAGGTACTTAAGGGCGTGTCGGTGGATATTCCGAGAGGAACGCTGACTATTCTCAGAGGCCCCTCAGGTTCGGGTAAAACCACACTTATGAATATACTTGGGGCGCTGGATGCACAGACTGCCGGAAGGGTGTTTTTTGACGGCAGGGAGATTTCGGATATGTCTGAATCTGAGAAGGAGCAGCTCAGAAGAAAACAGCTCGGCTTTGTATTTCAGTCCGTATCGCTGATTCCTATGATGACGGTTTATGAGAATGTAGAGTTTTCCCTCAGGCTTTCAGGCTACGAGGGAGATAAAAAGGAACGTGTGAACCGCTGCCTGCGTATGGTAGGTTTGCAGAACAGGGCTGACCATATGCCGCAGGAGCTGTCAGGCGGTGAGCAGCAGCGTGTTGCCATAGCAAGAGCCATTGCACATCAGCCCAAGGTTGTATTTGCGGATGAGCCTACGGCCGAGCTTGACAGCCAGACAGCCATTACCGTGGTGAATATTTTCAAGAAGCTTGTTGCCGAGGAGAAGGTCACAATTGTAATGACTACACATGATATCGGTCTGATGGAGGCCGGTGATGTGGTTTATATGATAGAGGACGGAAAGGCTTCATTCCAGGATAACAGGGGCCGCTCATAGGAGATTAGGGGATATGGGAAAGAAGAAAAAAGAAGAATTACAGGATAAAGACCTGATGGCCGTGGAGGGACAGGCAGTTATTTCTGATGAAAAAGCCATGGAAACGGCAGAACATGAGGAATTCAGTGCCATCACCTCCGAAATGGCGCATGAGGCGACTGACAGGGATGTGACGGAAGGGGAGAATTCTCCCATGGTTCTGGCTGAAAACCTTGTTAAAATCTATAAGACACCGGAACTGGAGGTGCTTGCCCTTCAGGGACTTGACCTGCGCGTTGAGAGGGGAGAACTGACCGCGATAATAGGAAACAGCGGTTCAGGTAAATCGACCTTTCTGAATATGCTCGGCGGTCTGGATGAGCCGAGTGCAGGAAAGCTTTTTGTTGACGGGAAAAATCTTTTTAAGCTCACAAAGAAGGAAAAGGTTCTTTACAAGCGTGATACTGTAGGCTTTGTATGGCAGAACAATGCACGTAACCTGCTTCCGTATATGAATGCCTTTGAGAATATCATGACACCGATGGAGCTGACCTCCGAAAAGAAAAAGAAGGAGAGGGCGCTGGAGCTTCTTGACCTGGTTGGAATGTCACACAGGAAAAACTCCAAGCTGAGCCAGCTTTCAGGTGGTGAGCAGCAGAGGATTGCAATTGCCATTGCGCTTGCAAACCGTCCGAAGCTTCTTTTGGCAGATGAGCCTACCGGTTCGGTAGACAGGAAGACGGCAGATTATATTTTTGACCTTTTTAAGCGGCTTAATACGGAATACGGACAGACAATCATCATAGTTACGCATGATGTGACGCTATCCAAAAAGGTTCAGCGTGTTGTTGCCATCCGTGACGGAAAGATAAGCAGCGAACGTATCCTGAAGGAGCGTTATGCGATGAATATGAGCTCCGAAATCAACTGGCTCGAAGAGGAAACCCAGGATGAATATGCCATTGTCGACAAGGCGGGACGTATCCAGATTCCTAAGAAAATGCTCGATTCCCTTGAACTTTCGGACAACAAAATAAAGGTTTCGTTTGATGACAGTGTAATCAGGCTTGAAAAACCGGAGCTTGGAAATATTCAGAAAACGGATTGATGTGCATTCTGTGCGGAAGAAAACAGCAGTTACGCAATATGAAAAATTCCTTGACAATCATATTTTCTATGCTATAATGGTCTATGCGTGATTTTGGGCGGGATAGAATGTAAGGAGTGGCCTATGTCGAGTATTTCTCTGTCGGAATGTATGAATCTTGTCGGTGCAGTTACTGAAAAGGATATTGTGCCGGATTTTGAAGAGATGGAGTATCTTGGACATGCAAATAAGGTTATTTCCAAGTCGCCTGTTCATTTCACAATAGAGTGCAGAAATGCACGAAGAATTACTTTAAAAGCGAAGTCAGACATTGTTTTGAGTGTTCCTTGCGACAGGTGTCTTGAGCCGGTTGAGGTATCGTTTGATATCGATGTCGATCTGGTTCTTGAGTTTGATGAAAATGGAAAACTGAAGGCAACAGAGGATGATTATGACGAGCTTTGTTATGTAAACGGATATGATCTTGACGTGGACAAAATGGTCTGCGAAGAGATTATGATAGGGTTTCCCATGAAGGTTTTATGCAAGGAGGACTGCAAGGGTTTGTGTCCGAATTGCGGGACTAACCTCAATAGGCACGAGTGCGGTTGCGACCGTCAGGTGCTTGACCCACGGATGTCAATTATCCGGGATATTTTCCGACAGCAGGGATCCTTGTCGGATGATGAGAATTAAGCTGTTGGAATCCCAGTTTTATCAATTTGAAGGAGGGGTAAGAAATGGGAGCTATTTGCCCGAAAAACAGAACTTCTAAGGCCAGAAGAGACAGCCGTCGTGCAAACTGGAAGATGACTGCTCCGAACCTTGTAAAGTGCAGCAAGTGTGGCGCGCTTATGATGCCTCACAGAGTATGCAAGGCTTGTGGATCATACAACAAGAAGGAAATTATCCCTCAGGAGGCATAATCCTGAATGCAAAGCCGGGTTGAGAAGCGTCCTGCTTCTTAACCTTTTTTGCTTTTTAAGGCTGATTATTGTTACTATTCGCGGCCGTTCAAAAGGTTGTGATTATACTATTCGCGGCCATTCAAAAGCCCTCATAAGCCCTTTCAACTGCGTTGAAAGTCGTCACATTCGTGACTTATGGCTTATTTCGGACGTTTTGAACAGCCTCTGACTACGTTACTATTCGCGGCCGTTCAAAAGCCCTCATAAGCCCTTTCAACTGCGTTGAAAGTCGTCACATTCGTGACTTACGGCTTATTTCGGACGTT
>JAZQNG010000111.1:0-17724 GCA_045627205.1 Lachnospiraceae bacterium | reverse complement strand
CGGACGCACTGCTACATCTTTATCAGTATTTTTTGAGTATGATGCATACAAAACCTCATAATTGATAGTTGATATCTCAGGCCAGTTTTCACCCGGAGTACGTAACCACCAGTTTCCCGTAACTCTGTTATCCTCTGTCAATACTTTAAAAAGCGGGTCTCCCATATCACTTGTCCAAACTCCTTTATTTCCTGCATAATCTGTAGGAGCACAGGCTCTTGTCAGGAATTCAAACTCTTCTTCCCCACCAAAACCATATTCTGTGTTATATACATCTTCCAGCGAAAGGAGAAAAATCTTATCAGTAGAATCTGCGACCTTATACGAGCCATTCTTCGGATTTTCATAGTTTATCAAATCAGTTTCAATCACTCGGCTTTCTTCTGATGTTGTAAAAGCTGCCGTCATGAAATCTGAATTTAACCAAGTACGAAGCGAACACAAAGCCCATCCGTTTGTATATCCGTAATTATCAAATGGTTTACAGTCAAGTCCATATTCTGACACCAGAAATACTTTACCGTTCTGATTTGAAAGTACGCGCCATTTTATGGAATCACAGCGGTAATATGTATAATATTCCGAAGAATACCACGAAGCCTCATGATATTCCCTTTTATAGGTTATGCCATTCACCGAAGCATATCCGTCTGAATTATACCATGCATTCCTAACCACATCAGTAACTGTATCATCATCTATTGCACTTTGAGGGTACCTGCCAAAATAAACATATTTCAGCTTTTTCCTCGTAATATCAATGGCTTTATCACCAGGCTTCCATTTCTTTATCGAGCCATTTTTAAATTCCAATGCAACCTCACCATCAGAAAGCTTTACCATCTTCTGAACACTGACACTTCCGAAAACTGTTTCTCCCCAGTATTTTCTTCCGCCTGTCTTCTGATATGCTCTTACATATACACCATAATCTGCTGATTTCAGATTTTATATCGTATATGTTCTCTCTGAGGTGCCATCCTTTGTAAGCAAATTTTTTCTGGTTCGCGAGCTGGTATTAGTCAAAAAAATATCATATCCGCTTGCATTCTGACATTTAGATATTGTAATCTTTATTCCTTTGCCATTTGTGAAGCTTTCTACTGTTATACTTGGTTTACCTGGCTTGTTTATTGAGGCTTCCGTATTTTCAATCTGTAGGTCAAACAGACAAACCATCATAATAAACAGTGCAATTATCATCCGGCTAAAGGTAAGAATACTCTTCTTTTTATTCTTCATATCAAATATCACATCCATTCTGATTCTAAATAATGCTTCACTTAATAACTGATGACAGATTCAGGTACATTGCAGGGCGTACAGTACTGACATAATAATTATATCCCCCGTCTTCCCAAACATTAAATCCTCGTTCCATAATATTTCCCCAAAGATCGACAAAAGCCACATCCTGATTCGTATTCCCAGGTGTACGCAACCACCAGAAGCCTGTATAATACCCGTCCTCTGTTGTATCACTTCCCCACTCACTCGAATCATCACTTGTTAATGCCCCCTTTGCCCTAGCATATTCGGTAGGACCACAGTAAAATGCTTTTCTTGAATCATAACCCGTTCCTTTTTCCTTAAAACCATATTTTTTATTTTTCACGTCAGAAACAGAAAGAAGGAACACCTTATCCTTTGTAGCATTCCCCCCTTTTGAACCATTTTCTGAATTCCCCTTGTTTTTAATCTTTTTTGTCTTTATAAACTTCTTTTCCGATTTAGAAAAAGCCATAGACAAAAATTCACCATTCAACCATTTTCTAAGAGAACATTTCTCCCATGTAACATTTACATTTTTATCATTATACAACTGATCATCAAGCCCATATTCAGAAATAAGAAATACCTCACCTCCAGAATTTGAAAGAACCCTCCATTTAATAGGTGTCACTAGAAAATAACTGTATTCATCCGCAAATAAACCAGGTTCTTCTCTTCTATACTTTTTCCCATTGTAGGTAGTCATTTCATACTTGTTATACTTCCGAGCACATAGCTTCGAAAGCAGACTCTCATCTTTTACAGCTGTCTGCGGATAATTTCCAAAATAAACGTAGGCAAGCTTCTTTCCCTTTGTATCAAGTTTCTTCTGACCCGTTTTCCAGATCATTTGAGTCTCATCCGTAAATTGAAGAACTATTTTAACATTTTCTGACGCAGCCTCAGTCTTCAAAGGACTTGTGAACAATCCTATAAGCATTGTAAAAGCCGCTAATGCCAAAAAAATCTGAATTTCGTTTTTTTCGGATAAGCTTCCATAATTTCATTCCTCCTAAAAAAATTCTCGAAATAATATATACTCCAAAATATATTATAACTGAATCCTCAAGAGTACTGACACCCCCTTGATAAAATATAGTTGTTCTATTGTTTTATTAAATTCTTTACTCATTACCTTTGTTTACACCACCTGCTTTCCGTGTCAATACAAAAGCTTTAAATCACCACTTTCATAAAAATCACCTGCTGTGTTATCATAATAACAGTCCTCAGAATAATAGAGGTGACCTCGACCATCCTCCCATCTACTTATTTCAAGAGAATACTGTCCATCCTTTGCAACAAAGTATCCGCCCTTTCCGGAAATTTCAGATATAAAATACTGTCCATCATCATCAACAGAATAAATCTCAGATAACGAACTGGATCCGCCCGCATCAAGCTCCCATATCAGGAATTTTCGTTTTCCCGGAATATCCGCTATCCCCCGCAGGTATCCCCAAATTCCGGAAGCCACCTCTGAGCATTCTCCGTTATTGTCCGCAAACCAGATGGAGACATCCGCATAATTGTCAGAACACTGCCAATTACTTTCTCCTGTTACATCGTTTGAATAATCATTTTCATCCAGGTAACTTCCATATACAACAAAAAGCTCCCTCTTACCATCATAGTTAAAGTCATTATATATCCAAAGGTCACCATCACGACCTGTCGCCTTCTTCAGATTGTCATAACTCAGCGTCATCTGCTTAATTTCAGCTTTTACCTGATTTTCAACCTCGCTGCTTACCTTTTTCCATACAGCACTTGTAGCGTAAAATTCAACATAAGGATCAATCTTTCCATAAAGAGATTCAATAATCTCATTCTCATCATAGTCACTTATGCAATACGTAACATAATCTAATTCATATTCGTCCTCAGGATAAACATACTTTAATTCATAGCATTTTTCTTCTTCATCATAACATAACTCCAAAGAACTTTCACAACTATAGGCATGTCCATCGTTATATACATAGAAAAATGATATAGAACGATCTTCATTGACAATTAAATAATCTTCAGTCGACTCATCCGCAGAATAATATGTTTCTCCTTCAAAAACATACGAATATTTTTCCCAACAACCTACAAACCGTCCGAAACCTGAGTTATCATTATCTTCATCAACTGTTACCGCTGAATCCAAAGGTTCTTTCTTTTCATCCTCTGTTACCGCTGAATTCGAAGTTCCTTTGTCTTTTTTCTCGTCTTTTTTCCCAGTATCCGAAGACTCCTGCTTCTTCTCTTCAAGATTATCCACAAAAATATAATATCCTTCATCTGTCAGATACCATCTGCTTCCTAATGAATTCAAAAGTTCACCTACAACATGTACCTCCTGACCCTTTTTCAGCTTATAGACAAGTGCAGATTCATCATCATAATATGTAGTTCTGACTTTTACATTATTTTTAACAGCTGCTAATACCTTGTCGACTTCAGTAACTTCCGGCACAAATTCATAACCGCATACCAGACATATATTACCATTTTGAGAATTATACGTATGCTTTTTACATATAATCGTTTCCTCTTCGCTGTCATCGGAGGGCTTATCTATTTGAGTAGTATTTGTAGTGTCTTTTTTATAAACATCGGAAGTATTATCATCGGACACAAAAGCAATCTGTCCACCATTTTCAAAGGCAGGATTTGATACAGGAATAAACTCTGAATCTGCTTTAGCAGAAAGATTGATATATATTGCGGGACGTATAGCCAGTTCATCAGAACTTACTACAGCTCCATCAATATCCATATACCCGTCAGAATACATTGTCGAGGCATGCTTATCCTCGCCATGCGTGCGCAGCCACCACTCTGAAGTATCATTTTCTGAAAAATATGTGCCCATAGCTTTTGAAAAATCGGTAGGAATGCAGTTTCCGGCTGATTCCAGGCGATAATCATCCTTGTCTATAGGTCCCGTCTTCAGATATTCAGCTTCAGAAATATTTTCAAGATTTACAACATCCTCAAGTGCAAGCAGGAAAATCCTGTCAGAAGTATCTTCTCCGCCCTCAGTCTCATAATATGGGTTATCATAATTCTTCAATTCCGCTGTCATGATACGCTTTTCTTCATCCTTTGAAAATGCAGAAGAAAGAAATTCCCCATTCAACCAGCTTCGAAGGGTACACTCACTCCATGTAATGTCGCAACGTTCTTCATTAAATTTTTGACAATCAAGACCTTTTTCAGACAGAAGCAAAGCAAAGCCATCAGAATTGTAGATAACCTCCCACCTGATCGGTTCAACTAAAAAATATGAAAAGAACCTTCCTGACCAGTCAAAAGTTCCCTCTGCACCATAACCACCTTCATTTGTCACAGAAGCCTTCGAAAGACGTTTGTATATTTTATCACCAACCCTGGCTATTCCACCGTCATCATATTCAGCAAATCGTATTTCATCAGTCAGATTATTCCCGGTTATCTCTGTCTGTGGATATTTCCCAAAGTATATATATTTCAAATCCCGAATCTCAGCTTTTGAAAACTTATCTCCAATACCTCTGCTTAATTTAGTTCCATCGATATATTCCAATGTTATAGTATCATCAATAATATCGTTTTTCTCATCTTCGTGACTACAGGAACAAAATATACATAATAGCGTAATAGTGCAAATTAAAATCAATAATCTTTTCTTTATCATGATTTTTCCAACCTAAACAGTGTTCGTTTTCCTTTCCTTCAGAACTGACAGCCCGCTAATTGTCTATCTGCAGCTTACTAATTTCGCAACGGATGATAAAATGTATTGCATGTAAAAACATCTCTTCTCAAATATTCATCTGTTCCCATATAGGTCTGCACACGCACTGAATTTGCAAAATATACAGTTGAAATTATTATTCCTATGCTCGCAATAACCAGCAACCAAAAGGCTGCCATAAATCCATCAGAATACCATTTAAGTCCAACACATAATATCGTCTCGATGATTGAAACCTTATGAAAAAAAAATATGAAGAATAATTAAAATACAAGTAAAATTTCAACCCTTTTTATCCAAAATCGAATTTAGGCTTCCAAGATCAAAATCGCCCTTTTTCGTATAAAGGGATGCATGTGTACCGTCGGTAGCTATTTTTGCGGCTATTCTCGAAATATTATCAGCCTTTGCGGAAACGCGTCCAATAAACGAATCGGTCCCCTTAAACATGGTAGACATTGTAGTAAGCTGTGCCTTGTCAAACTTTTCTTCATCCAGAGACAGCTTGTTGTCTGTTCCAACCGAAATTCCCATATCTGAAAGCAGACCGCCGTTCTTTGAAGTCATCTGAGTCAGCCAGAGGGTATTACGAAGTACTGTCCGGTCCTCAACCTCACTTCCCGAGTCCAGCATCGAATTGTAATCATTAATGAAGGTTTTCAGCTTTTCCTTCAGGTCTGCCCTGTTTTCCTCTGAAATTTCAGTATCCATTAATGCCTGTGCGGATTTTTTCAGATTCGCTGCCCCATCCTTTGCAACGAGTAGATTTTTGCGTTCGGAATCGTCTACTGATGCAGCACCTTCCGAGGCAGGCTTGTCGGAACCGCCCATATAGTAAGCCTTCATCAGCTTCTTGTAGGCTCCTGAACGAATCAATGCCATATCACCAAGTGCATTTCCACTTGAGCCGGCACTTAAAATCGATGAAGTAAGATTTGAATAGTTGTTCTGTGTGGATGAACCCACTCCAAAAATCGATCCCATAAACACTCCATTCCCGCACATCCGTGTGCGCCGTGTGCGCCCAAAATACAATATTTCAGGCTGTTAATCATTTCTGATTAATTTTTGATCCCTTTTCATAATTCTGAAGGTTTTTCTTCTCTGCAGGTTTGAAATTCATTTGAACCTCGTAGGCTTCCAAGGCATTTTTCATAGGCTGCGACTGTCGTACATATGCCTTTGCTTCAGTATCCTTCAGCTTTTTTCTGTCAGAAGCTTTTTGGCTGTCCATTGCACCAAAGCTCCATGCATCATCCGCCCTGCTGCGTGTCTCAGTCTTTGCTTTTGTCTGCTGTTCCTTCATCTGCCGGAAGGACTGCAATGCAACCTTTCCCGCAGAGGAAAACTCGATGGAATACGCAGGCGTGCTGTCCATTACAAAGCCCTGACGTGAGATTTCGGCAATATTCCTCTGCTTTGAAGTATCGGTAGCAGAGCTTACCCTTTTAATCTTCTCAATGGCATTCTGGTTCAGCCGTTCATTCATTGAAATATAATTTACCTTTGAATGAACAGTACCGTCTGAAGACATTCTTTTAATTCCAAGATCCGAAACATCGATTGTCATAATGTCATCCCCATGTCACAAGCAAAGCATACAGCTAACCGATACAATCCGGGTTGCTTGTGACCCGGATAGCCATATGGATAACCGTCGAACTATTCGGTATGTAGGAGTAAATGATTCGGAAAATAAAAATGAGTAGCAAAAAAAGTCTGAACATTTTGCCTCTCATCTCAAAATACTCAAACATATCATTTCCCCTACATAGACATTATAACATATAAATGCTGTATTTTCAAGTATCTCCGCCAATACAGACAGGCTCGGATGAATACTTGCAGGTATAATATTTTTTTAAGCTGTTATGATGTAACCTGATCGGAGAATCTGCCTGATACTGATCCACACGGCAGACGTATTTCATATTATCATAGATTGTGAAATTATCATTCTGTGATCCGTCATACGGCAGAACAGGTGCAAACTCACCACTCTTCACGCAGCTTCCCCCTTATACACAAGTTAATCTTACATTGTAATGTGTATTTCGGTTGAACCGCAGAAAAACTTTAGTTAAATTTCATCACAAATCTGCAAAATATAAAATTTTAAATAAAGCGAATTGTCCGCTGCCCATAATATAGGATGGTCTGCTGCCTGCGTGCGGTATTCAACCTGACGGACCCTCTTATGTGCGTCCCTTGCGGCCGCAGCAATTGCTTCCGTAAAAAGCTCCGGTGTCATAAAATGTGAACAGGAACAGGTGCACAGATACCCTCCGTTCTTTACGAGCTTCATTCCCCGCAGATTTATCTCCTTGTAGCCCTTCTGAGCGTTTTTAACGGAATTTTTCGATTTTGTAAAGGCGGGCGGATCCAGAATAACGACATCATATTTCTCACCCTGTGAAATCAGCTCCGGCAGATATTCAAACACATCCCTGCACACAAAATCCACACGGTCGCCGAATTCGTTCAGCGAAGCATTTTCCCGCGCCTGCTCACAGCCAAGCTCTGAAATATCAACACCTGTTACACTGCTTGCACCACCCGCAGCCGCGTTCAGCGCAAAGGAGCCTGTGTGTGTAAAGCAGTCAAGAACCCTCTTGCCGCTGCAGATTTTCGAAACTGCCTGACGGTTGTATTTCTGGTCAAGGAAAAAGCCTGTCTTCTGCCCGTCACGCACATCAACATAGTATCTTACGCCGTTTTCATCAATGAGGATTTTCGTGTCAAACTCAGGACCGATAAAGCCCTTAAAGCGTTCCATGCCCTCCTCCTCACGGACCTTGGCATCGCTTCGCTCATATATTCCGCGGATAAATATCCCATCCTCTGCAAGAACCCTCTTAAGGTACTCAAGGATATCCGTTTTCAGCCTGTCTATACCAAGTGCAAGCGATTCCACAACAAGAACATCCGAAAATTTATCAACAACAATTCCGGGAAGGAAATCGGCTTCTCCGAAAATCACCCTGCAGCTTCCTGTATCAACTGTAGATTTACGATATTCCCAGGCTGTACGCACACGCTCTTCAAGAAGCCGGTTCAGCTCGATTTCAGGTATATTTTTTGTATTTTCAGAAGCGGCAGTACCCACCCCGGAAGTATTCACAATTCTTGTCCTTCTTGTAAGCATTCTTACACGGATTTTAGAGTTTGTATTAATAAATCCGTTTCCGAGAAAATATCCGTCAAAATCAAGGACATCAACAATGCATCCATTTTCATCAAAAAGCTTCTGCTCTTCTATTTCGTTGTCATAAATCCAGAGACCGCCCTTTTTAAGTGAACGGCCCTCACCTTTTTTCAATATTACGCAGCTATTCATGAATTTCTCCTAAAAATATCCAAACCTTTGACCTGTTGTGGAGGCAATCAGTCCTTATTTTCACCTGTTCCATTCTTCTTCGCTTTTACGAATACAAAAATCTTACTGAAAATATAGTTCAGAATGATTACGGTAACTGAAATCAGAATCTTTACCGGCCAGAAGGGAAGCTCCAGCTTCTCAACAAACAGCCACATCCCGCCTACTTCTATGATACCCGTCGCAATACGCGAGGATACAAATTTCCCGATTTTTACAATTTCCTTACCTGTCGTTTCGAATTTTTCCTGGAATACCCAGACATCGTTTATCCAGTATGCAAAGGCAACTGCAACAATCCAGGCCACGGAATTTGTCAGAAGTACGGACTCTACCTTCAGAATGTCGTTGAAAACAAATGATACTATCCAGTTTACGACGGTTGTAAGCACACCTGCTATGATATAAGTTGCCACCTCACGGTTTACCAGCTTTGCTACCTTGTTCCTTGTTTCCTCGTTTTTAAAAAAGTGCAGAATCCATTTACATACTGCTTCAATCATTCTGTCAATAAAATTCATATATCTGTCTCCCTGTTTGATAATCACGCAAAAAGGCTGTCACACCATAGTGCGACAGCCCCATTGTTTTTTCAGTAGTACTTCTTATTCCCCCACAGGTTACTCTTCTTGAGCTCCATGTACTCATTGTACGCCTGCTCCAGTATCTGCTTTTCATTTGCAAACTTAAGCAAATGATATGCCTCATGATACTTGTAATAACCCGAATCACAAAAGTACTCTTCTCTCTGTGGCTTGCTGTAATAGCTGTCAGACATCATCAGGAACCAATGAACGTCCTTCATAACAGTATTCTGCGGAGTATTAAAGGTGTACTGGCTCTTCCCGACATACTTGATAATCTGGCAGTTTGTTGCTCCGGACTCCTCTTTTACCTCACGCAGAGCTGTTTCGTTATGCTCTTCGCCCTCTTCAACCGTTCCCTTGGGAAGCACCCAGCCTTCATACTTATTCCGATAATTCTTGTACAGAAGCAATATCTTCCCTCTGAAAATAACAACACCGCCACAGCTAGTAGCCTCAACCATATGCCTTCCTCCTGCTCAAGGTGCGTTATCAATAGTTGAATCCATTATAATATATAAGTTGTATTTAAGCAAGCAAAAAAAATATATTGTTAATGCAAAATTGCGGTAATATTATAAAATTCCCTTGAGGAATATCTCGATTCCGATTCCGATTAATATAACACCGCCAAGTATCGATGCCTTTCCTGCAAGCTTTGTTCCAAATTTTTTCCCGATAACAAGCCCTGCAAGACAAATGGCAAGCGTCACCACTGCAATTATCAGGCCGCATAAAAGTGCCATCGGAAGCGTATACTGCTCAATTGTAAAGCCGACCGAGAGTGCATCTATGGAGGTGGCAACGCCCTGAACCATCAATGCCCTAAAGCCTACACCGGTCTTTTCCTCTTCTTCTGCGCTGTTCCTTATCCCGTCGTAAAGCATTTTCCCGCCGATAAAGCCAAGAAGTACAAGTGCTATCCACGGAATCAGTCTTTCAAACACCTCAAAATAGCCTGCAATTGTACGTACACATATCCAGCCCGCCATCGGCATCGCATACTGGAAAAATGCAAATGTTCCTGCAATCAGAAGCATTCTCCTTTTCTTCATCTGAGGCTCATCCAGTCCGTTTGCAAGCGAAACCGAAAATGCATCCATTGCAAGACCGACGCCAAGCAGACAGCTGTTTAAAACAAATAACAGTGTTTCCTTCACTATTAATCACCCGGCCTTCCATTTCTTTAATCAATTATGTCTATACCATCCGGATTAACGTAAACAGCCAGCATACACTTTTTTGCTGTCTCATCATCCTGTGAAGGTGTGAAATAATACTCAACCCTGCTTCCGTCTGAAGCAGTTCCCTCTACAGCATATAGCTGAAATTCCTCATAATCCATAAAAAGGCTTTCATCATATTCAAGGCCCGAAGCAATCAGCTCCTGACCGTAAGCCCTTGCAGCTTCAAAATCTACATTTTCAAAGGTAACCATGACCATATCTGCCGATTCCACTCCCTCCGCAATTTTAAAGGAAGGCTCCGGAAAATTTACAAGCCGTTCACAATCAGACCATTTATCAAATTCCGCAGATAATACAGGTACATTATTCCCATCTATTCCATCAAGCGTACCATCCGGATGAAGAGTAATGTAATAGTCCTCACCGGCATCATTCTTCTGATGCAAAGTGATTGCTTCATCAGCCTCAAAAACTACAGTACAGGCCCCTTTTGCTTCAGCATCCTTTATAATGTTTTCCTTTTCCTCCTTTGAAAACGTTCTGAAGGATAAGGATTCAAACATATCAAGGACCTCCTCAACACCGGGAAGCACAGGTACCTCAGTCTCAACAGGTACCGGCGTTGGCGAAGCCTCCGGCGTCAGTAAAACGGTCTGCTCCGCAGCCTGTGTAGGGCTTATGTCCGGCACCTCACCGGGTTTATTTCCATCATCCGTACAGGCTGTCAGTATTAATGCTGAAAATAACACTGCAAGCTTCACGCCTGCTTTTTTTAAATATTTAATTTTTATGTCGTCAAATGTTTTTTTCATTGATAAAAAACCTCTTGCCTACTCTACTCCCCTGTAAAAATGTCCGTTGGTAAATTTAAGTCCCATCATTTCCTCCGGAAGCAGATATTCTCCTCCGTTCATTACCCTTTCCAGACAATCGAGCACCAGTCTTGTTTCAGAAGCACTTTCACCGGTAAAATTCAGGCGAAGCCTTCCTGCACCGGTTTTTGAAACGGCATCAAATCTGTGAAGCAGGTTTAATACCGAGGAGTTGTAAATTATATTATAACAGTCCTGGCAGATCTGCAGTGTCGGAAATTTAAAACCCTTTTCATCTGTCAGTGAAAGACCGCCGGCTATTACCTGATTCCTGCCGGATACGTCCTTCTGCCTTAAATAATCAGCCCTTTTACACCCGCCTGTTGTATTCTTATAAACACACTGTGCAGAATACATAACAGGAAGAAGACCATATATAATCAATTCGGAATTATCGTCTGCAATTTCATTTATTTCGTTTTCATTCAGCTCAAGCGGAATTGTGTATCCTCCGGAATTGAGCCGGGCTGCCGTACTGTTCATCGAATATATCTGATAATCGCATCTTGTTTCAGCCCCCTTTAGAAGCTGAAGCTCTTCACGGTTCCGTGCAAGAAAGGCAGTCCTTCCCCTAAATCGGTCGATAAGTGCCGCTATTGCGTTCCTTCTGTCACTTCTAAGTATAGACGGCAGGGCAAAATACAGCTTCTTTCCTGCCTGTTCGCAGCGTGCGGTGATTTCCTCAAGGAATTGGACATCATTGATGTAATCCTTTCCTGTAATGTCAAAATATACAAAATCAACCGCTTCCCGTTCAAGCACTACCTTAAGCTGCTCTGCACCTGAAACCAATACAGAAATATATTGCCCTTTATTATTGTTCTCAGCTATATTCTCAGCTTTTTCTTCAGCCCACTTTTCAACTTTTCCCCCGGCTTTTTCCCCGAGAACAAATTTCATGCTTCCATCGGCTGTCGGTATATCACACATCCCGGTGGTATATACGGTACTTTCATCCCGATGGTACGCAGCCCTTATCTTAGCCTCAAGAGCCTCAGCCGCATCCCTCCTGAGTCTGTTCAGCTCGCCTACCGGTATGAATACGTTTCCTTCAAGCGAAATATGTATATCAGCTGCAGCAAACGGGGTATTCCCAAGCTTTTGAAGCTGCTTTTTTACATCCTCCTCACCTGTCGGAAGCTTTTGGGCTGCTTCAGCCCTATTGCCGTATACCGAAACCTCTGCCGGCTTTGCACAGCCGTTTCCCGCAACAGCTGCATTACTTTTATCGTCTGCCAATCTCATTGTAAGGCAGGTTTCCTGTCCTTCTTCAGCCTTAAAGAAAATGTCAGCTGCTATCCTGCTGTCATTTTTTAAATACTGTTCATCAAGCTGCTCAAGCAAGGAACTGTTTCTGGTCCTGAATACCTCCAGACCCGGTGCCGCAGTTCTGTCCTTCATTGTTAAAACACTGAATATGACACCGGAGGAATAGTCCTCCCCAAGGGTAAACTCATATAAGGCCTTCTCACCCTTTTCCGAGGCAGTTCTTATTTCGAGTACATCACCCTTCTGTACAGCCCTTTCCAGCCTGATGTAGGCCTTCCGTCCCTCACATTTTAAAACGCTGCCTACCCTTACGCCGCTATGGTTCGGCCGCTTAAGGCTCATCATATCGATTCCGTTATGTGAAAAAAGATAGCCACTGTTAAAGCCGCCTCTGTTATATAGCTCACGAAGCGTATCTATAGCCTTCTCAAGCTCTGTGGCACCCTCACCCTCAATCCATTCAGCATACTTTTCCGAGCCTTTTTCGTAATATATATCAATAAATTTACGATAAACCGAAACAACTCCCGCAACATACTCCGGGCTTTTCATTCTTCCCTCTATCTTGAAGGAATCCATTCCGGCATCAATCATTTTATGAATATACGGAAGTGCGCACATATCCTTTGGTGAAAGATAATAGCCCCTTTCCCCGTTTGCTGAATTTGTATACATCCGTCGGCAGGGCTGTGCGCACCTGCCCCTGTTTCCGCTCCTTCCACCTGCCATACTGCTTAAAAGACACTGTCCGGAGTAGCAGTAGCAAAGTGCACCGTGAACAAAAACCTCTATTTCAAGGTCCGTGTTTTCACGCATTTCAGAAAGCTCGTTCAGTGAAAGCTCTCTCGCGGGAACAAGCCGTGTGATACTGTCCGCAGAACCACCCTCCGTTTTCAGATACTCTGCACCCTCAGCCATAGTTATGGTACACTGTGTACTGAGATGTATATCCAGGCCTTTAAAATGCTCCGATATAAACCTGACAGCACCTGCATCCTGTACTATTACCGCATCAAGACCGGCCTCATAATAAGGTCTGAGATATGCTTCAAGCTGATTGCTGAGTTCGTTTTCCTTAAACAGCGTATTTACTGTCATATACAGCCTTTTACCATGGAGATGGCAGAATTCTATAGCCTTTATCATGCCGTCCTCATCCGGATTATCAGCATAAGCCCTTGCTCCAAACCTTAATCCGCCCATATACACAGCATCTGCGCCGGCATTCACTGCTGCCCGCATGGCCTCAAATGATCCGGCCGGTGCCAGAAGCTCAACTCTTTTATTTAAACCCTTTATTTTTATCATAACTATCCTCATGCCGCGAGTTTTACGAGTGGCTAATGGATACAATTTGAGGAGCCCGCGACTCAAATTGCTGTGCGAAAAATTTGCGTATATGATTTTTCGCACTATCATATAAAGATAAAAAGGGCTGACTGCTATGCCAACCCTTTGATTTACAACCTGACCCGGATATTAAACCCGCCGGACATTCCAAACGGAATATTCAGATTTCGTCCTCTGAAGTTCCTTCCTTGGCTGAACGTCCGCGTCTGTTCTTACGCTCTGAGGAAAGCTCTGTTTCAAGCTTTACGTTCTTCTTCTGTTCCTCAACATTCAAAGCCTTCTGCTTTTCAATTTCCTGCTCGGCAATCTCAAGCTTCGACTGCAGACTCATCACCTCATGCTTCAGTGAATAAATCTCGTTGCTCTTTGATTCACTGTCTGCCTCAGATTCCTCGTACTTGTTTTTTATTTTAAAATATTCATCGGCAAGATTAATTTCAAGAAAAATATTCTTCATGTCGCTGTCCAGGCTCTTATAGAGCTCCAGCTGCTTCATTTCAGATATTTTATTGTTCAGGAAGCCGGCTATTCTCTGGAGATATTCTTCATTTTCAAAGCCGGTGAGCCTGTATCTCTTATTATTAATAATGACCTCTGTATCATTTCTTCTGCCCATATTTTTCTCCCAATACGCCATGTTAAATTGCATTATGTCATCCTGCCCTTCGCATATGTATAGACCTGCAACCACTAATATATTATTTTAATAATCCATAGCATAAATGTCAACATTTTTATGGAATGGGGCTTTACCTGATTTTTATATAGTCTGCATATAAATCCCAGGTACCGTCATCCTCTGACAGACTTACGGTTATAGTGTTATATCCGGCATCAAGCTCTATACCGGTAAGCTTCACGCTCTTTTTCCCGATACCTGCAACAGTAAAGGTTCCCTTCCATTCACCGTTCACATATAAATCTGCCTTGGCTGCCTTTTCGCAATCAGATGCTCCGCACAGGCATATTGTATATTTTCCACCGGCCACACATACGGATGTACTTATGCTGTCCCCATTAGCATAAAGCGCCGTCCCCTTAAAGGGGTAAGCCATCCGTCCGGCATAGGGGCCGGAAATATTCATATCCTCGCACTGAAGCCTCACGGGTATAAGCTTTCCCTTCTTCCTGTCAGCTGAACCGCATACCGTAAGACTCTCAATTTTCAGCTTCACCGTACCGGAATATCTCAGTTCAACCTTCTTTTTCCCTTTCCCTGTTGCAATATCCGGAAGAAGATACTCTGAATCCCCGCCGGCCAGCCTGAAGGTTCCCTTATATTTTCCGCCGACATAAAGCTTCACCTTAGCTGTTTTCTTTGACGGATTTTCTGCCCTTAGGATAAATGAATTTTTATCGGAGGAAAATACAAACCCGGTACTTATCCGTGAAGAAGATTTAAAACTTTTCCCCTCAAGCAGTACGCTGCTGCCTGTATTTTTGTCAGAGCTTACATTCTGTCCTGCAATATCCTGTCCGTTTTTCTGATTCTGTCCGAGATTTACATAGGAAACATCGTCCCCGGCTGTTCCGCCTATCGTCAGGATATTTTTAGAAACCGTTGCACTTCCGCTGCTCTGGTAGCCTTCCACGGTAAGTGCCGTCTCATAAATTGTCCCCAGTTTAAGGCCAAGCTTTTCCCATGCCTTAAAATGCTCCGTCACAGATACCGTTCCCTCGGAACGCTTCTCCGTACGCACGCTCCAATACTGCTCAAAGGTTGTATTTCCTTCAATTGACGGCTGGTTCACTCTTGTCGACCTGTATACATCATAGGTGCCACCATCCACGGTAATCTGTCCTATACAGTTCTGCCCCGGTGCTGCTCCCACAGGAGGTCTCCAGCTTCCCCAACTATCCACTATATAATACTCAACAAGAGGATTTGAAGACCACCCATAAATACAGAGGTATGAATTTCCGTCCGGATTGTAATCACATGAATACTGAACGGAAATATTGCCGATTTTATCATAGGTTTTTGTATTATCAAATTTTTTCCCGATTCTGAACAGCGCATTGTTAATATTGCTCCAGGAACAGCTGAATTCACCACCGCCAAGAAGTACCATGCGTGTATCACCGTTGTCCTTCCACAGCTCATAATTCATTCCGTCTATCGTACCTGTCTTCGTATCCGTTACAACCTGCTCGGCATAAACTGCTTTCGTTGAAGCCATAAAAAGAAAACAGACCAGAACAGCCGTGAACAGGATTGCATAGCGCAAATCGCCGAGAATCTTTTTCAAATTAAAATATGTCCTTATTTTTCTCATATACATCACCCTCGTACCCATGAGCGCCAGGTCATTCAAAGCATCCTGAAAGCTATCAGAAGACTTTCCCGGCAGCAGCTTTTCATCAACATCATAATTATACTGTCTGCTTTAAAGATTATCAAGAGATAATGCCCTCCCCTCATCAGCTTTCCCACGGGAAAAGTAATATTAAAGATTACCGGCTTATCAGATAAAACATTTTTTAATTTAAAGTTGACTATCCCGTTAATAAATGTTAGGATTTCAAGGAATAAATATAAAGGCAGGGAAATAACCATGAAGCTTTGGGGCGGCCGCTTTGTAGGCCAGGAAAACGAACTTGTAGACAAGTACAATTCTTCCATCACTTTTGACAGCCGTTTTTGGCGCGAGGATATTAAAGGAAGCCTTGCACATGCAAAAATGCTTGGCGCGCAGGGAATCATTTCAGAGGAAGAGGCTTTACAGATAAAGGAAGGACTCGAGGGAATATATAGCGATATCGAAGCCGGAAAGCTTGAAATCGACATGACCTCCGAGGATATTCACAGCTTTGTTGAAGCAACACTCACAGAGCGTATCGGCAATGCCGGCAAAAAGCTTCACACCGGACGAAGCAGAAACGATCAGGTCGCACTTGATATGCGCCTGTACTGCAGAAGTGCGGCAGCAGATATAAGCGAAAAGCTGAAGGAACTGCTGACAACAATCTATACGATAATGAAGGATAATACTGACACCTATATGCCGGGCTTTACCCATCTTCAAAAGGCACAGCCTATAACCTTAGCCCATCATCTGGGAGCATATTTTGAGTTTTTCAAAAGAGACCGTTCAAGAATCGATGACGCCATAGAGCGAATGAACTACTCTCCGCTCGGCTCAGGTGCCCTTGCAGGAACCACCTATCCTCTTGACCGCGAAATGACAGCTGCAGATTTAGGCTTCTTCGGTCCCACGGAAAACTCAATTGACGGCGTAGCCGACAGGGACTACTGCATAGAGCTTCTTTCTGATTTTGCACTCATAATGCAGCATTTATCACGCTTCAGCGAGGAAATCATTATCTGGAACTCAAACGAATACAGATTTATCGAAATCAGCGATGCTTATTCAACCGGAAGCAGCATAATGCCGCAGAAAAAGAATCCTGATATTGCCGAGCTCGTGCGCGGAAAAACAGGCCGTGTATATGGTTCGCTGATGACCCTGCTTACCTCCCTTAAGGGACTTCCGCTTGCATACAACAAGGATATGCAGGAGGACAAAGAGGCCTTCTTTGATGCGCTGGATACTGTATCCGATTCCATCGTTCTTTTCAACGGTATGCTTGCTACCCTGACCTTCAATAAGGAAATAATGGCAGCAAGTGCAAGAAACGGCTTTACAAACGCAACTGATGCCGCAGACTATCTGGTAACCAACGGAATTCCCTTCCGTGACGCCCATGGTATCATCGGAAGACTTGTTCTTTACTGCATTGATAAAAAATGTGCCCTTGACGACCTCACCATAGATGAGTTTAAGCAGTTCTCTCCCGCCTTTGGTGACGATGTTTACGAGGCTATTTCACTTCAGACCTGTGTGGAAAAACGAAATACCATCGGTGCACCCGGCAAGGTTGCCATCCGCAGGATGCTTGAAAAATGTGAGGAATATTTAAAATAAGGCATAAAATCAAAAACAGTTTTTGTCTGAATATCTGTAAATTCGAAAATAGGACAATAAAAAAAATTCCGATCATCTGACCAATGTCATTAAGTTAACATTGTGAAAGAGGCGGACTAAATGGAAATTAGCAGGAAGGCCTAAATGCTTTCCTGCTTTTC
>JAZQNG010000110.1:0-3733 GCA_045627205.1 Lachnospiraceae bacterium | reverse complement strand
TATCCCATTATCTACACCTAGCGCTCTGTTTTCGTAAGTTTAAAACCATGAACACTTAAACTCCTGATTTCCTCCTGATATGACTGGGCCATCAATCATACCAGACGGATATCATGTGAATTGTAAATATGCAACCAAGGATAGCAGCAAAATCATATTGCTATTTTACTGAAAACTGTAATATACTATTTCCACAAAGCATGTAGAATTGGTGAAGCATACCGCAAGGAAACCGCATGCTTCGCATGCGAAAAGAAGAAAGGGAAACCGATGAAGGATAATTTTAAACGTTTTGATATGAAAAGACCGCCGATAAAATGCAGGTGGTTTCTGAAGCCTGTGGCGTGGATGATTGCATTCCCGGGAATATGGGCGCATAAGACCAAAATTCATAAGCTCGGAATGGACAATATAAAGCCGCCCTATTTGCTTCTGGGAAACCATAATGCCTTTTTTGATATGAATGTTTCAACCGCTGCAACCTTTCCGCATTTTGGAAATTATGTAGTGGCAATAGACGGGTTCCTGAAGAGGGAATGGCTGCTTAGAAATATAGGCTGTATCTGCAAGCGCAAATTTACAAATGATCTTACAATGGTAAAGCATCTGAAGAAGGTTGTTGATAACGGCGGTATTGCCGCACTGTATCCCGAAGCCAGATATTCGCTGTGCGGAACAACCGCGCCCCTTCCCGAATCGCTCGGAAAGCTCTGCAAGCTGCTTAATGTGCCGGTGGTTACGCTTATTTGTCACGGAAATCATATAAATCATCCCTTCTGGAATACAAGACATGAGCGTAAGGTGGTTCCGACGGAGGCAGAAATGAAGGTTCTTATTTCGGCTGAGGACATAAAAAGTCTGTCTGCCGATGAAATTAATGAGCGCCTTGTGCAGGAATTCCAATACGATGATTTCAGATGGCAGTTGGAAAATCGGATCAGTGTTAAATGCGAAGACCGGGCGGAAGGTCTTGAGAAGATTCTTTACAGATGCCCTCATTGCAATACCGAGTTCCAAATGAAAAGCAGCGGGACCGCAATCAGTTGTACAGCATGCAATAAATCCTGGAATATGACCGAGTTCGGAGAGCTTGAGGCAACAGAAGGTGAAACGGAGTTTAGTCATATTCCCGACTGGTATGAGTGGGAAAGGCAGAAGGTTAAGGAAGAGGTTGAAAGCGGAACCTATTCTACGGGAGAACTGCCTGTTTACGTAAAGAGTCTTCCGAACGCCAAGGGGTATATAGAGCTGGGGCGCGGTACCATGATTCATGATATGAACGGTTTCAGAGTTAATATCACCGGCGAGAACGGAGAACAGTATTCAATGGAAAAGACTGTTCCGTCTCTTTACTCCTGCCATATCGAATATGAGTATCTGTTTAAGGACGGCGACTGTGTGGATTTGAATACACTGGACGATACCTGGTATACTTACCCTGTCGGTAAGCCGTTCTCGGTCACCAAAATGGCTTTGGCTACGGAGGAACTGTATTATCAATACCGGAGGCGCATCGGGAAGCCCTGCAAGCCCGGTCTTGCCTGATATTTGTGCAGGTGACAAACAAAATATGTATTATAACGGGACGATTTTGATGTCGTCCCGTTTTTATATTCAAAAATGTAAGTGTCGGTGATTTTGTCAGCAAAGGCCATTAACAATCCTAAAACCGGTCAGCAGTGACCGTTAACAGAAAAATAACCCATTCCATTTCGCATAAATCACTTGTTTATATAAGCAGTTCTTTTTGGTATAATAATGACAATCAGAAAGAATACTGCCATTAGGAGGTGCTTTATGCGATATTTTATTGCCACGATTTTACTTATTGCACTCATTGTTATTATTAAGCTTATTGTGGAACGTGTCGGACGCAATATGCTGGAGGACTACTCCGCTATGATTTCAAACAGCGAGAAATCTGATGCAAAGGACCGTAAGAAGAATACATACATTTTCTTCCCCAAGAGATAAAAAATCAAAAGGAGTAAGCCATGAATCTGAAAGGTGTTAAATACGATGCGTTCGAACAATTGCCGGAAAATGCTTATTGGAGTAAACTTAAAAACATGAACACTTAAGCCTCCATTGGTTTGATCGACGGTTCAATCATAGCAGACAGAGGCTTAAGTGTTCATAGGTACAAGCTTATGAAAGTATAGTGCAACGGGGAATTCTTGTCCGTCAGTGAGATTCCGTCTGGCACCAGTTCGTATATTCTTGCCAAGTCGGATAGAAGTTGCTTCGGAATATCACTATCACTCTTGCCAGGATAGTAGTTAAGAATGCGTTTGCTGATGCTCATTTTGACGGATTGTTTTGACGCATCCTTTTTTGCCTGGCACTCTTCCTTGTATTCACACAGCATTTCGGCATACCGTTCACCGGACAGAAGACCGGCTTTTTCAGCATCCGGAAGCCGGGAAAAAAGCTCGTTGTCAAATGCGTACCTATCGTATGCAGATTCGCGTATGCGCTCACGAGTCTCAGGCGTAAACTTGACTATCCACTTAAGTGCGTGCTCCCTTTTCAGAAGTCCGTCATCAATCAAAGTCAGTATCGGTCTGCCTAAGCTGTTTAAGGATACGTACTGCGATATAGAGGCCGGACTCATACCCATTTCCTCTGCAACGATATCACGCGTTCGACCCTCCTTGGTATAGACACCCTCTCTTCGCCGGAGAAGTATATTGTATTTAAGGGTTACACTCGTAACTTTTTCTGATAGTGTCAGGTGTTCGCGCTGTAGGTTGGCATCTATGAGGTACAACAGAGCATCTTCGTCACCTATATCCTTGATGATGCACGGCACTGCCTTGAGATCAAGTTCTTCTGCAATAGCCTTCCTCCGATGCCCGCTTATAATTTCAAACCGCCCGCCTTCCTTCCTGCGCACTATCAAAGGTACCAGGATGCCGTTGGCACGTACAGAGCTTTTTAGGGCATTATATTCTTCGCCGTTTGTGACAACTGCGAACGGTTGGTTAGGATATGCGTCCAACAGCTTTATGTCGATACATGTCTGCTCATGCGGGATGACCGGTGGGAGCTTTAACCCCTTCTCGGATGTTTGCCTGTTTTCTGCTTCGAGAGCATCACATTCTTAAGCTTCAATCAGCAGATTTTGCTGTACTCTTCTTACCTTGTTTAATTCATACCCGCAAAAGTCTGCTATCTGCTCCGGAGTTTTTCCGGCACGCAACATCCGCTCAATGCCTTGTTCAATGCCTTGCTCAATGCCACGCTCAATGCCTTGCTCTATGCCACGCTCCAAACCTTCATGAACTCCGGCCTCGTGCGCTTCTTCCCATATATCCTGGCGATCCGTAAAATTATGCATATACTCCCGTTTCCACCTTTCATTACTGCGGACATTCCTTACACTGTTTTCCAGCGACTCAGTAAACTCATCCGAAACACTGCCCTTGTTTATATAATCAAACAGATTTCGTATGTTCTTTGGGATGTCCGGTGCCTCTGACTTCGTGTTAAAAAATATCTTCGTGCATCTGTCGTTCAGTTCCAGTGAATTATCCTCGATGCAGACATTTCTGAATGTATAAACATACCTTCCTTTCCCAAACGGATCGAATGTGCACACAAAGATAATCACGCACTCCTTGATTGCGCTGTAGGGCTGTCCTTTAGCTATCAGGCTCTGGTCCAATACCGACTGGTAGAACCGTGTCCTTTCAGGCAAGTGCTTTGACTCCACCTTTCTGTGGTTCAATCG
>JAZQNG010000109.1:0-22404 GCA_045627205.1 Lachnospiraceae bacterium | reverse complement strand
CGGCTTATTTCGGACGTTTTGAACAGCCTCCCCGGCCGATTTCGAATGTGCGCAAGCCTGTAAGCAGGCTTACGGCTTGCGTATATTCGGAATCGGCCGCGAATAGTAACTATTTGCGCCTATAGTGGAATGGATACCACGCAAGCTTCCGAAGCTTGTACTATGGGTTCGAATCCCATTAGGCGCGTTTTTTATGTAAACCATACCGAATATCTGAGAAATCTCCGTAGCTTAATCGTTAAAAGGTGAAGAGGTTACCGGTTTTGACTTTGTTTGATATGTGTGGAGGAAGAATAAAATGATGGCAAAATTTATTAAATCGGACAATTTACGGAAAGTAACAGTTCTGGTTTTGGCTGTCAGTTTATTCTTTTTTATTTTACCTTTTTCTGCATATGCAGATGGCGGTTCAGATATCATATCCTCATTTTCAGAACTGAAAACGGCTATTCATGCGGCGAGTGACGGGGATATTTTGTATGTGGGAGATATAGATTTTACGCCGGCAGGCAATATTGCAAATTTCCTGATGCGTATTGAGGCAGATAAGAATCTTACAATAAAAAGCGGAAAGGCTTCAGGTAAAGCGGTTTTTACAAATGGAAGCTTTATTCTGTCCGGAAGTAAGGGAAGCAGTGAAAAAAGTACCTTTCGTTTTGAAAATATCATTTTTGATGGCGGAATAACCAATACAGAACTGAAAATCGCTGATTTTGATTACCCATGGAGCGAGGAGGAGCAGAGATATCTTTTGGATGAGCCTGTAATGGCACAGTATGCGCTTTCGTTCAGGGGAAATGTGGATGCTTCCTTTGCTGATTGCGATTTCAAAAATTATATGCATGAATACGGTCCGATTGCCCAGATACGTTATGGAGATTATACAACGGTTCCGTCTCTTCTGGAAATGTTTGGTGATTATTCCGCATGTTCATTAAATATTAGCTTTGAAGGCTGTAATATTTCGGGAAATGCCGCGGCCTATGATGGTGGTGCCATCTTTATTGAGGGAAATGACAATGTTTCCCTGACTGCAGCAAATTGTATTTTTAAGGATAATTACAGTGGCGAGGGAGACTTCCGCATTGGCGGAGGTGCGGTTTACGCAAGTGGTGCAACGCTTACGCTTGATGGCTGCCGTTTTGAAAACAATTCGGCAAACTATTTGTTTCCGGACATGGAGCTGCCGGATGAGGACACTCATCGTGGAGGCGCTTTATTTATTCTGGATTCAAGGCTGACACTTACAAACAGCATAATTGCGGGAAACAGTGCCTCGATGGGTGGAGGAATTTCCCTGACAAATACAGATGGTACTATTGACGGGTGTGTATTTTGCCATAACCGTGCAGAGGAGCATTCGACAAACTGGATGGGAGATGTCGGTCCGTGGAATAATATGGCGCAGGGCGGTGCGATTTATCATACGGGAAATACCGGAACAAAGGTCGCACTAATAAATTCAAGCATTTATGGAAACTCTGCCCAGAACGCTTACGGAGGAATATATTCGGTTTACTCCGGTGTATTTATTGATGTTTTTGCAGGTCAGTTCGATATGAAGCTCTGCTCATATATCGGAAATACCTGTGATTCAACCTACGATTATAATGATAGTGAATTGCTTTTGTGGTGTTCTCATCCCGGAGATTTTTTGGAGATTCCTTATATTACTGCAACCGGATGCATTATTATTGATGATGGTTTTGAGAAGGATTTTCCGAGGTACGAGGAGGCTTCGGAAGGAAATTCATATAATTATATAGCTTCTCCCCAAAAAGCGGGGGCAGATGGGCTCGATTACAGTGAACCGGAGTCCTGTGAGCAGCTGAAAATTGAGATTCCCGATAAAACAGATATTGTAATTCCTGCCGAATATGGGGATAAGGTGCTTGAGGGAAGGTATGACGGTGCCTTGAAAAAGCTGCATATCGGAAGTAATTACGAGACCTCTCTGTATGTTGATGAAAGTATCGCAGATGAAGCAGCCGGGTTTAATAAAATTGCAGTTATGGCTATTGCCGGCGCAGCTGTACTTGTCGGACTGATTATAGCTGTTGTTGTATTTTATAGGCGTAGAAAAACATATGGGGAGGCTGCCGGAGAGGAAACAACCGACAAAGACGTCAGTGGAAAGTTGATTTCAGATGAGGAAACAATCGGCAAAGACGGGATCGAAAATCCGGATTCAAACGAGGAAACAACCAAAAGTGAAACAGCTGAAAAGTCTGAGACGATAATCGTCAAGGCATGGTTCACAAAGGAAGAGATTGATACACTGGTAACGTCCTTACCGAAGGCACGGACACTGACCTCGCGTGAGTCAGAGGTTTTTGTGGAAATTTTGGAGGGAAAGAAACAAAAGGAAATTGCTTACGATCTTGGGATTGAAATAACAACGGTAAAGGATTATTACCGGAAAATCTATGACCGGCTCGGCTTCGCAAATAAGGAGGAGCTTTTAAGAAAATGTTCTGAATTTATATCGAAATAGCGGGTATATACTGCAACACCTACCACAAACCCTACCTGTGGGAGGTGTTGTTTTTTTTTATGTAAATGTATAATGAATAATGGATTGCTGGGCATAAAAAGGTTTTTTTATGCCGAAATAATAATTATTTGGAGGAAAAGTAATGACTAAGTTTAAGAAGTTTATTTTTACTGTGGTATTGGCATTATGTTGTGCTTTTGTGTCAATGGGAACTGTTTTGGCACATGCGGATGAGAATGCGGATAAGTTTGCAGAGCATTTCTTCCCTTCAGGGAAAATCGAGAATGTTCCGACAAATATTTATATTCAGGAAAAATCGGCGGACAGGGAGGTTTTGTGGCTTCAGAATACACAGGAATTCATCGATTTATTCATGGAGTATGAGGATTATAAATCAAAGGGAAAGTTACAGGACTTTAAGGATAAATATAATCTGGATGGTGGTGTTTACGGCTATGCGATAGCAGATGTAAAGGTTGATGACGGCGAGTGGCTATCCGATCTGACGGTAATGGATGGAGCCCGTTATGCTGTTACAGCTGATAACCCGGGTGTCATTCCTTATTTCATGATGTTTAGTGTTGATAATGGTATTGACGGCAACAATATGTACAATGATACCCTGATTTCTGCCGGCTATCATAATCAGGATGAACCTGAAAAGGACGGTATCCTGGCAGGTACCATAATTGAGAATCAGGATGAGAACTATTATGTATGGGATATGAAGAATCATACATTTTCTTTCAGGTTTAAGTTCTGCATTCAATATAGCTGCATAGATCCTGAAACTGGAAGCAGTTCAGGAAACAAATATATTTACAGTGACTGGTCAAAGGTTGTTTCTATCGGAAAAAACGGAAATCAGAAGAAGCTGAAGACACCGACTTCCATTAGTACTCCCGAAATCAGCGAGCCTGTAAAGGCTGTTACAGAGGATGGAAAATGGCAGGGTTCTATCAATTATCAGGTGGTTTTTCCGCAGAGTGTTACGGATGAGGAGAGAGCTCTTATAGTCAACGAGGATGCATTTCAGCCGCTTTATTTCCAGGTTGAAGCAGAGGTAAATGACAGTGGTGAGTTTAAAAGCATTTATACTGCGAATCCGAGGACGTTTTATAATGGAACCCGTCTCACCGAGATTAAAGTGAGTGATTTCGGAGGTGCTTCAGAGATAAAGCATATCTGTCTCCGCGGCTATGATTTATGTGATAAGACTACCCCCTATATTCAGTCTGCATATGCATATGCCGTACCTCAGATAAAGGGTGTAAAGGCAAAGAAAACCACGACAAAATCAATCACCCTGACATGGACAAAGCTTAAGGATGTTGAGTACTATGAGATTTATGACGGAAACGGTAAATATCTCGGAAAGACCTCAAAGAACACCAATACCTTTACCGTAAAGAAGCTCAAGGCCGGTAATGACTATACCTTCAAGGTACGTGCGGTTGACAATGAGATTTTCGTAGGTCAGTTCAGCAGTTCCGTGAAGCTTCCCACAAAGACTGCAAAAGTCAGCGTGACAAAGTTTTCTTCACCGTCAGCAAAGAAGCTTACAGCTATATGGAAAAAGGTAAGCGGAGACGGATATCAGGTTCAGATTGCAACAGATAAGAAGTTTACGAAGATTGTTGAGGAAATCACTATAGCTGATGCATCGGAGCTTTCAGCTACCTTCTCAAAGGCAAAGAGCAAGACGAAATATTATGTTCGTGTACGCGGTGTGAATAAGGCGGGAAAGAGCACTGTCTATGGTGCATGGAGCAAGGTTAAAAGTGTAAAGTGTAAATAAAAAAACATGTTCAAAAAATAGAAGAGACGCACATCGGAACAGTCTGTAAGGGTTCCGGTGTGCGTTTTTTTGCAGGCCGGATTAATCCCTGCGTACCTTTAATCAGGCGTGAACGGAAGTTAAAGATATGGGTTTGCCATAAGGGATGGGTTGTGCTATAATATATTCTGTATAGGTATAGGGTTGATTTGTACGAACAAGGAGGTTGTATGGACAGAATGATTTTTTTAGGGATTTCGGATCTGCCGAAGCCGATGATTATTACGATTGCAGTAAGTGTTTTTGCAGTTCTTCTTTTGGCCGGCTTTGTGCTTTATATGTGGATAAATCAGGAAAGATCCGCTCTTGTGGCACGTGAGGTTCAGAATATCACGAACCAGATCGGTGCCGGAGTTGTGGATTTTATAGCTGACGGTGACGGATATATCACCTATGCCAGCAAGGGCTTTTACTCACTCCTGGGAATGTCGAAGGAGAAGGTTCACGACGATTACGGGAATGGATTTTTCAATCTTTTGGAAGAAAAATATGCAGAGTTCATGCGTACTGTCGAGGTCGGACCCGAGACTTCCATAAATGAGGAGATGAAGATCAATACCAAATGGGGAGAAAAATGGGTTCTCGTTACGGGAAATTCCGTTCAGAGAAAAAAGATTTACACAATGTCTGTTGTGGTTGTAGATATTTCGAATGAGAAGCTTTTAAATGAGCAGCTTATGATTGAACAGGAACGCTACAGGCTTGTTACGGAGCTTTCCAACGACGTTATTTTCGATTTTATAATAACTGATGATACGATTCGTCTTTCCGAAAACTTCTCTTCATTTTTTGGCAATGAGACAGTTTTTGATAAGTTTTCCGAAAAGCATAAGTGGCAGCATGGCTTTATTTATGAGGAAGATAGTGAAAAGTTTGCCGAGCTGATGAGAATTCTCACGGTGAAGGGTGAAAAGGTTGACGAACAGATACGTGTACGCGATAAAAAGGGTGCATATATCTGGTGCCGCCTTATTGCTACACCCATTATGAATAACGAGGGTAAACCGCGTGAAATCATAGGAAAGCTCATAAATATCGATCTGCACAAACGCGAGCTTGCAAGACTTGAAACAAAGGCAATGCGTGACCCTCTTACCGGGGCCTACAACAAGGAATACACAAAGCTTCTTATTGAGAGGTATATGCGTGAAAATGCCGACGGCAACGGAATGCTTTTCATTGTTGATATAGATAAATTCAAGCAGGTTAACGATATCTACGGACATATCATGGGTGACAACATCATCGTTGAGGTTGTTAAGCAGATTACGAAGTCCTTCCGTTCGAATGATATCATCGGACGTATCGGCGGTGATGAATTTGCCGTATTTGTATGCAATGTTCAGAAGAAGGAGGACCAGATAAAGCAGGCCCTGAAGCTGCATGAGGTTTTAAGGTCACCTGCCGTAATCGGAGACCAGGTCATTCCAAAATCGGCAAGTATCGGTGTTGCCATGTTCCCTGACCATGGCTCAAGCTATGAGCGGCTGGTGGAATGTGCGGATAAGGCATTATATGCAGTTAAGGGAAGCGGCCGTGACAATTTCATTATTTACGATGAGTCCTTTGAACGCGTAAAACGCGGAGAGGGAGAGAACGATGGCTGAAGGGCTGATTTATATGGATAATGCGGCCACTACAGCTGTAGACAAGCAGGTTCTGGAGGCAATGCTGCCGTTTATGACGGAGAGCTATGGCAATGCTTCTTCAAAATATTCATTAGGTTATACGGCAAGGAATACAATTAATTCGGCAAGGGTTTCGGTTGGAGGCCTGATAGAAGCGGAGCCTGAAGGCATATATTTTACGGGAAGCGGTACAGAGGCAGACAACCTTGCCCTGGAAAGCGGTATGTGCAGGACCGGAGTCCGTCATCTGATAGTATCCGCAATAGAGCATCCTGCAGTGCTTAATAAGGCTGAACAGTTAAAAAAAAGAGGCTATGAGGTCAGTCTGGCACAGCCGGACAGCATGGGCTTTATCAGTCCCGAAACGGTAGAAAAGCTTATTCGTCCGGATACAGGTCTTATTTCGGTAATGATGGGAAACAATGAGCTTGGAACCCTTGAGCCGGTGGATGAAATCTGTGAAATGGCTCACCGGCACGGAATCCTGTTTCATACGGATGCCGTTCAGGCCTTCGGACAGCTTCCTATCAGTGTAAAAAGACTTAAGGCGGACTATCTGAGTGCATCGGCACATAAAATTTACGGTCCAAAGGGAATAGGAATGCTCTATGTGCGGGAAAACGCACCTGTCAGTCCTGTTATATTCGGAGGCGGACAGGAGTACGGTGTGCGGCCGGGCACAGAAAATGTCGCTGCTGCTGCGGGCTTTAAGCAGGCTGTGGAACTGGCAGCCAAAGATATGGAGGAAAGGGCAGAAAGGGAGAGAAAAATATGCGCCTATATCGCAGAACGTGTGCTGCGTGAGGTGCCGGAATCCGAATTAAACGGTCCGCGTCCCGAAAGTCCTGTTCTGCATGAATCCGGAGCGGTATACCTGGGCAGACTTCCCGGAATACTGAACTTCAGCTTTAAGGGAATACGCGGTGCTTCACTTGCACTTCGTCTTGATATGGAAAAAATATGTGTTTCGACAGGCTCGGCCTGTACGGCGGGAAATGACAGGGCCTCGCATGTTCTGGAGGCAATCGGGCTTGCCGGGGACCGGCTTGACGGCTCACTCAGGATAAGTGTCGGGAAATTCAATACCATGGAAGAGGCAGAAAGGGTTTCAGACAGGATTATCTGTCTTGTAAAGGAACTGAGAGTCCTTAATAATGTAAATTAATCTGTAAATGATTGGAGCAGGCAGTAAATGATAGCTTATGATGTTCATGTTCACTCGTCCTTTTCTACGGATTCAAAGGAAAATCCGGAGAGGCATATAGAAAAAGCAATTAGTCTCGGAATGAAGGGAGTATGCTTTACGGACCATATGGACCTTTGTTTTCCTGAGGCCTGCATACGCGGTGATGACGGCAATTTCGAATTTGACCCCAAAGCCTATTTTGTAAAAATGCGGCAGCTGAAGGAGGCCTACAGGGGCAGGGCAGAGGTTTTTGCAGGAGTTGAAATAGGCCTGCGTAATGAGCCTGAGGCAAGGGAGAATTGTCTTAAAGGGTATCAAAAGCTTCTTGAAGAGTATCCCTTTGATTTTGTCATTGGCTCGACACATGTTTTAGAAAATACGGACCCATATTATAAGGAGTACTGGAATGGAGAAGAAGGAACCGGAAAAAGAAGCAAAACAGCAGAAGAAGGAATTGCAGGATATTTCGACGCGATTATTGAAAATATCTCTGGGAGCTTTGATTTTGACTCCCTGGGTCATCTTGACTATATCGTTAGGTATGTCGCGAAAGAAGCGGCTTTAAGAAGCCTTGAAAAAAGAACGGGACTTTGTACGGAGTCTTTTTTAAAGGAAATGTCTGTATGCAAATGCTTTTATGGAAAGCGGATTTACAGTCCTTCCGATTATTGGGATAAAATTGAAATAATCCTTAAAAAACTCGTTGCAGACGGTAAGGCGCTGGAAATTAACAGTGCAGGTCTTGGGTATGGGCTTGGGTTTGCACACCCGAGGCGGGAAATACTTGAACGCTACAGGGAGCTTGGCGGTGAGCTGGTTACAATCGGTTCGGATGCCCACAGTGCGGATGCCTTTGCCGGATATTTTGAGACTGTCCGTGAACAGCTTTCAGACCTCGGCTTCCGGTATTATTTTGTTTATAAGGAGCGCAGGCCCGTTGGACTCAGTCTTTAAGGGCTTCGCAGGATAGTTATGGCTTTAGATGGATTTGTTATTGCAAATATAGTTCATGATATGCGTGAAAAGCTCATAGGCGGCCGTATCATGAAAATACAGCAGCCTGAAAAGGACGAGCTGCTCATTACCGTAAAAAACTATGATCAGTACAGGCTGTTTATTTCGGCGGATGCGAGTCTTCCGCTGATTTATCTCGCCTCCTCTAAAAAGGAGGCACCTATGACCGCACCCAATTTCTGTATGCTTTTGAGAAAGTATATCGGGACGGCAAAAATCGTTGATATATACCAGCCTGAATTTGAAAGGGTTGTTGTATTTGATCTTGAGCATCTGGATGAAATGGGGGACCTGTGCAGGAAGAAGCTGATTGTTGAGATAATGGGAAAGCACAGCAATATCATTTTTACGGATGATAAGGACAGGATAATTGACAGTATAAAGCATATTTCGGCGGCAGTCAGTTCTGTACGTGAGGTGCTTCCGGGACGGGATTATTTTATTCCGAAAACACTTGAAAAGGAAAATCCTCTTGATATTACGGAGGAGGTTTTTTTAGAGAAAATCTGCAGCCGGCCACAGACACTAACAAAGGCTGTCTATATGAATCTGACAGGCTTTAGCCCGGTAATGGCAAACGAGCTCATATTCAGGGCAGGACTTGAGCCCGAGACCAATATCTCTGAAATGACGCCTGATATTTCAACACATTTTTTCAGATGCTTTGAAAGAATGATGGAGGATGTGAAGAACGGGCAGTTTTCTCCCTGCATCATTTTTAAGGGAGCGGGTGCGGAAACAGACGGAAGGGAGCCTGTGGAATTTGCAGCCCTGCCACTTACGGTATACGCTTCGGCCTTAGGGACCGAGTCTGTGGGCTATGCCGATATCAGCAGTGTTCTGGAGGAGTATTATGCCAAAAAGAACCTGCTGACGAGGATGAAGCAGAAATCCACGGACCTGCGTCATCTGGTAGGCAATGCGGTGGAACGTGTCGTAAAAAAGTATGAGCTCCAGAAGAAGCAGCTCGAGGATACACAGAAAAGGGATAAGTATAAGCTTTACGGGGAACTGCTTACTACCTTTGGCTATGGTATTGAAGCCGGGGCAGGGGAAGCAACGGTAAACAATTATTATACGAATGAGGATATTGTAATTCCGCTTGATGAACAGCTTTCTGCAATTGATAATGCGAAAAAGTATTATGAAAGGTATTCAAAGCTGAAGCGTACGTTTGATGCGGTAAGCGTGCAGCTTGCGCAGACGGAGGAGGAGCTGGAGCATCTGGACTCCATTAAGGTGGCTTTGGATATAGCGGAATGTGATGAGGATCTGAATTCAATCAAAAATGAACTTGTTGAGTTTGGATATATCAAGGGCCATTTCGGCCATCTCAAGAGTCCGGTACCGAAAAACGGGAAAAAAGGACGGGAGGCCGGAAAAACAGGCTATGGCGGAGGCAGCCGTGAAAAATCAAAACCCCTGCACTACGTGACGGAGGATGGCTTCCACATTTATGTAGGTAAAAACAATTACCAGAATGATGAACTGACCTTTAAGCTTGCAAATGGCGGAGACTGGTGGTTCCATGCAAAGAAGAATGCGGGCTCCCATGTTGTTGTGAAGACCGAAGGAAGGGAACTGCCGGACAGGGTATATGAGCAGGCAGCAGCACTTGCCGCATATTATTCGAAAGCAAAGGACGGACAGAAGGTGGATGTCGACTATCTGGAGCGCAAAAACGTAAAGAAGCCGAATGGGGCAAAGCCGGGCTTTGTGGTTTATTATACAAACTACTCAATGACGGTGAAGCCCGGTATACAGGGGCTTACACAAATCTGAAAAAAACAAATAAGGAAATAAGGTAATATGGTAGAAAAGCTTGAAAGAAAATTTGGTAAATATGCAATACGTGGTTTGATGAAATATGTGATTCTGGTTTATCTTGTCGGGTTTATAGCCTATTCAGTCAATCCGGATTTTTATTTCCAGTGGCTGATGCTTGATATCGACAAGATTTTAGAGGGTCAGGTATGGCGTCTTTTTTCCTTCCTTATTCAGCCGATCGAGGGTGACAGCATCATATTTACGGTGCTGATGCTGTACATTTATTATTCGATAGGTACGTCGCTTGAGCGTGTTATGGGAAGCTTCAGGTTTAATCTGTTTTATTTCTCCGGAATTCTTTTTAATCTGCTTGCCGGAGTGCTGATATATGTTATTACAAGGTGCACCTTCGGTGTTGGCTTTAATTATCCGATTGACTTAAGCTACCTTAATATGTCAATGTTCCTGGTATTTGCTGCTATTTTCCCGGATTCCAGCTTTTATCTTATGTTCCTGCTCCCGATAAAGGCAAAATTTATGCTGATAGCCTACGGTGTATTACTTGGAATTGAAGTCGGAATGTCATTTTTGAGTGCGGACAGTTATGTCATAGTCATTACAAGGGATATTGTCCTGTCAGATAAAATAATTTCGGTCGGTATGCTGAATGACGGATATGCCACGATGGTAACATCCGGCTTCTGGTGCGGAATAATCAACCTGATAGTGGTATTTGTATCACTTCTGAATTTCCTGCTTGTATTCCTGTCGATGAAAAAGGATGCCGTGGCGGCAGCGAAACGCCGCAGCGACTTCCAGAGAAGGGTTAACGAGGGAATGCGTGAGTATCAGAGAAGAAATCCGGGACAGAACGCTTCACAGAGTAACGAAAGAGGTAAAATTTACCGTCCCTTTGGGGATAATAATGCGACACGCCATAAATGCTGTGTCTGCGGGCGTACGGAAAAGGACGATGACAGTCTTGAATTCAGATTCTGTACGAAATGCCAGGGAAACTATGAATACTGCAGCGACCATATTTATACCCATGTGCATAAGGGAACCGGTGAAACCGGTGAGGTAATTGATGCCGAGGTAGTTGATGTTGAGGCGGCTGATGCCAAAACAGCTGCTTCAGACAAGGAATAATGTGCCGTTTACATGAAACGGCATGAGGATTAGTGTGATATGCTTGCAAAAGACCTGAAGGTGATATTTAGCGATAAAAAAATGCTCCTGTTACTCGCGGCATTGATTCTTATCAGTGTGGCGGGGGTCTTTTTGTGCGTAAATGAGAGCAACGGTCCGGCTGTAAGAATCGGTGTGGCGGATGAGGATAATACCGAGTATTCCGGACTTTTGGTAACATATTTTGATGAAAACGAGGTTTTCACCTCCTACATAAGCATGGAACGCGGAACAGAGCAGGAGCTGAAAAGCCGGTTTGATAAAGGCGAGCTGGACCTTTATGTCGTGATACCAAAGGGCTTTACTGAAAATTTGGTAAATATAGTAAATATGCCGATCAGGGCGGTCATAAACAGCTCGGACAAGACCAGGGCAGTGCTTTTTACAAACCTTCTGAAGAGCTATTCGGATTATATTGTTGCAGTTGAGGTGAACTGTCAGACCCTTTATGATGTAATGAAGGAAGAGGGCTTCGACAAGTCACAGGTAAATGATACAAATGTGACGATTTCCTATGAGCTTGTATTTACCGCACTTGGTAAGGATTCGTTTTTCAATAGGACATATATTGACCGTTTCGAGGGAATTTCCCTTATTAATTACTATGTTTATTCGGGAATTATCCTGCTGATACTGTATGCCGGACTTTTTGCGGGACTGGCATCGCTTCGTGACAGACTGAGCCTGACTGATATCAGGCTGATGTCTGCAGGTACAGGCAGGGCGAAAATCTTTTTTTCGAAGCTTACCGCGTTTGTAATCTGCTATATTGTGCTGATGGGAGCTGCAGTCGCTGTAATGAAGCTTGGCGGAGGACTCAGGATACCCTTAAAGGCTATTTTATTCATAATGGCGTCAATTGTGCTTGTGTGCATTTTGTTTATGCTGATTGCCGGACGAATGAAGTCGGTTTCGGGATATATGGTCATAAGTAATATGCTGATACTCCTTACGACCATTGCCGGCGGTGGAATCATTCCTATCATGTATATGCCGGAGGTATGTGTTTCGATTGCCAGGTTTACGCCGACCTATTGGTTTATCAGGCTGATTTTATCAGCAGTTTAGTGTGAAAAATCAGGATAAAAAAGAGTTGTTAAGGTAAAGGGATTGAGGACATGAATCGATTTGCACTGAGGATTAAGCTTTGTCTTAAGGATGTTACAGCCTGCATCTGCTATGTGGTGTCGGCTGTTGTTCTCGTGTGCCTTTTAATGGGACTTGACAGTGCAGGCGAGGAGAGAAGTGCGGTGCCCGTAGGTCTGGTGTGCTACGATTCGGGTACGGAGGCTGCGTCGCTTGTTGAGGCTGTAACTACAAATCCCGCCCTTTATGTATATCAGAAGGACAGGTCTGAGCTGGAGGATATGCTCCTGGAGGGCTATGTAAACAGTATAATTGTGATAAATGAGGAATATAGCCTGAATGTCAGAAACGGAATGACGGACGGACTGATTGAGATAATATCCGGTGAGGATGATAAGATTTCCGTAGTGGTAGGGGATATAATTGCAGGCAGTATGCTTTATGATATCTGCATGAACAAGGGCTACAAAATGTATCTGAAGCAGGAGGGGAATCTTGGAAAGAGCAGGGAGGAGTATAAAAAATACGTCCTGGCTACTTCGGAGCTTCCGGATTTTACCTTTGGCTTTGAACTGGAATACCGTGATGCGAATAACGGACTTCTTGAGGAAAAATCGGTTACGAACGGAATGCTTTATAGGCAGATGATTGCCGGAATGCTGGCTATGCTGCTGAGTCTTGTTTCCTTTGCGGCCTGCAACGGAATCTGCAGCGAATATGAAAGCGGAAGCAGAAGAAGGCTGAAAAATCTTCCCATAGGTTCATTTGTTCTGAATGGATTTGATTTTTTAGGTGTTTTTGTATATACTTTGCCTTTGGGGCTAAGCGCAGGATATCTGCTGGGTGGCATTAATGGAATGGCAGTATGTTCGGTTTATCTGCTTTTCATATGCTTCGTCTGTATAGTGCTTTCGAATCTGTGCAAAAAAACGGATGCTTATCAGCTGGTAGGAGCGGTTCTGATAGTAGCGCTCGGCGTATGCGGATTCATCAGCGTGTTCTCTGTATTTGTCGGTGGAGGAGAGTATTTACGATATACTCCGAATGCCGTTTTTATTAATTATTTTTTAAAGTAAATTCTGATTGATTTTTGGAGGTTGAACCTGGTAATGGGAAAGAGTATTGACAAGGAAAAATTATATGCGGATATGGAAAAATGCTATGCTGAACTTGCATATACCGATCTTGCAATGATATACTACAGCTTTTGTGAAAAGGATGAGTCTCCCGAGGAGTCGGGAAGAAATGTGACGAGTGTTGCAAAGAAATACCGCGACCGTCTTGAGGTCCTGATAAGGGGCTGCTTTGCTGCCACTGCGGATGTGCGTTCGCAGGGCAGCGAGGCCTATAGGCTGAGAAGCGACATCAAGGATGTTGTAAACAGGATGGTTGACCGTCGTGAAAGAATTGCACTGGATGAGTATGTGAAGGAGCGTGAGGGTGACAGTGAGGAGCCTTTTAATTATTCAGATGATGATGACGCTGCAAGAAAAATACTTCAGGCAATATTCATGTATGATGACAATCCGACTATCAATGAGAATATTAAAACAGCGGTTTATGAGCTTCCTGTACGTATGACTAAGGGCAGATTTTTTGATATCCTTGAGGATGGGTTGAAAAAGTATATCGGCGGACCCATGGATGCCATAACAAGAGCTGTTTATATGATTGAATCCGCAGCAGGTCTGAGGGGCGAGACTCCACTTGATTTCACGGCTGATGATGCAAAAATACTTGATGCTGAAATCGAATACCTTAATGATATTGCAGAGCTCTGTAACTATGTATGCGTACTCAGTGAGTGCTCTGATGAGCTTTTGGAGGCTTCCTCTAAAAAGGCAGAGTTCCTGAAAAAAATAGTAGAGCTTTCCTCTGCTTCACTAAGCGATGAGGCGGATGAGGCGTTTTGTACCATCGAGGGTGAGATTGAGAAGCTCTCGGAAAATCAGGTTGTATATGAGGGACGTTTTGACAGTCTGATGGAGGCAAACGGCGGCAGCATGAACGATGCCGAAAGACGCCTTGACAGAATGAAGAGGCTTATGTCCGCTTCAGTATATGCAGAGCTTGAAAATGAGGATGAAACCGAAATCACGGCAGAAACCATGGCAAAGGTTTTCGGGACGCTTTCTGCAGAGCTTGATGAAAGCTTTATGAACGGAAGCAGGGAGCTGAACAGGGCAAGAATGGCAGCAGTTCTTTCGTCTCTTCCCGTTTTCTTTAATTCGAGGACGGACTGCATGAATTATGTACGTGAATCGCTGTCAGGCTGCAGGAATAATCATGAGAAGAATGTGGCTGTGGGAAATGTACTGCATGATATCTCCTTATTGTAATAATCAATAGTATGCAGCTATTAAAGCATTGGGATCGGAGGTGTGACAGGCGTGATTATCTGGAATAAAAGGCTATACTGCACGGAAGTGATAAAGCCTCAGCTTAAGGAAATTAAAAAGAAAATAGAAAAACCGGATAAGCTCCGCCATGGTGCATATCTCGTTACAATAAGCGAGGACGGGGCCGGTATTCTTGAAATATATGATATTTTGTTTTTCCCTGTCGGGCTGTTTTCAGGGACAGAAAAAAATATTACCATTGTCGGTGTGGCAGAAAACAAGGAGAGGGCAAAGGAATTGTCCTGCGCGATAATAACAAGGGTTTATAAGGATACAGGAGCCTTTGAAATAGGAAGATGGCTGTCTGATGTCTGTCGGGACGGCAGTAATGAGGCTGTCGTAGTCTGAACGGTATTTTGTAACTAATTATATGTGAACGGTTAGGAGTAGAACGGTGCTTGATTTTATCCTGATTATTTTAAAGGTAATAGGAATAACACTGGCAGTATTAGTCGGACTGATACTGCTTATTGTGCTGCTGCTTCTTCTTGTTCCGTTCCGGTATCAGGGAGAGGCCGCATATCCTGTTGAGGGCGAAAACGACCCGGAAGCAAAGGGAAGGGCCAACCGGTCCAGACTGAAGTCAAGGGTTCTGGCAGGGCAGGAGATTACGGAGGGACAGGAGGAGGAAAAAACCGGAATACCTCTAAAGGCCCACGGAAGGGTGACCTGGCTTTTACATGCACTTAATATTTCGCTGGATTATGATAATACAGGAAATATAGTTATTGTTAAGCTTTTTGGTATAAAGCTTGTAAGCACGCTGCCTGAGGATCTGAAGAAAAAAGAGGAAAAGGCACGGAAAAAGAGGGAAAAACGTCGTAAAAAACAGGAAAAGCAAAGGGAGAAACGACGCAGGAAGAAAGAAAAGCAAAAGGCAAAGAGGAAAAAGGCTGCGGAAAAACGTAAAAAAGCGGCAACAAAGACACAAAACCGGGGTGATGCCCTGAATAAGGATTTAAAGGGGCAGAAGCCCAAAACAGAAGAAAGTGCCGGAACAAAACCGGAGATAAAGGAAGAAGTAAAGACAGAAGCAAAGACAGAAGTAAAGACAGAAGCAAAGTCAGAAGCAAAGACAGAAGCAAAGACAGAAGCAAAGTCAGAAGCAAAGTCAGAAGCAAAGAAAGAAGCAAAGAAAGAAGCAGGACCGGAGGCAAAGAATGAGACAGAACCCGGAATAAGGTACGGGGATGAATCCTGGGAAGAAAACGGACCTGAGAAGAAAAGTATTGTAGAAAAAATCAAAAGCATTTATAATAAAGCAGGCGGCTTTTTTGAAAAGCTGCAGACCTACAGGAGTTTTTCAGAGGATTTCCGTGTCAGGAAGGCTTTAAAATATATCTGGAAAAAGGCAGTGACAGTCCTTAAACGGGTGCTTCCGAAAACACTTCAGGGATATATTGAATATGGCTTTGATAATCCGGCGAATACAGGCTATGTTTCGGCACTTGCTGCGATGTTTGCAGGACGCTGGGATGGACATGTTGAAATTAAACCGGATTTTGAAAAAAAGGTTCTTAAGACGGACATTAAACTAAAGGGTAAGATTCGTCTTGCAGGTGTCGGAATTCCGGCACTGAAGGTATGGCTGAACAAGGATGTCAAATATCTTAGAACTGAATTTGACAATCTGAAGAAGGGAAAGTATTCTCCACCGGATAAACGGGAGAATGCATCGGATGATAAGGGAAAAAAGAACTGACAAACATATTTGAAAAGGAGAATAAAAATGGCAGACGCAAAATTTAATGAAACGGTAGCATCATTATTTAAAGGGATGGATTCATTTATCAATGCCAAGACTGTAGTAGGCGAGGCTGTAAAGTTTGATGACGGAACAATTATTCTTCCGCTTGTAGATGTAAGCTTTGGTGTGGCAGCAGGTGCCTTTGCGAACAATGAAAAGAATAAGGATACTGCAGCAGGCGGTATGGGCGGAAAGATGTCTCCCAATTCAGTCCTTGTAATTCAGGACGGAAAGTGCAGGCTGGTAAGCGTAAAGAGTACCGATGTTGTTTCAAAGGTAATCGATATGGTTCCCGAGGTTCTTGATAAATTCAAGAAGACTCCCGAGGATAAGGCAGCTGAAAAGGAAATGGATAAAAAAGGCGAGGACTTCCTGAAGGATAAGGCGTGAAAATAAGGCAGAAAAAATGCTGAATTAAACGGAAAATATAGCCTGAAATCAAACCTCAGGTTAAAATATTAGCTGATTGCCCAAGCCAGGGCAATGAATGTTAATGAAGAAAGAAGAAGGAAAAGGCAATGAATAAGTTAATTAAAAAGGCAGCACTTCTGATGGTGCTGGTGTTAGTGTGTTCAGCTGTATTCGGCTGCTCCATGCTTACAGATACGGAAACTGAAGGAGAGAAATCCATTATTGATGATATCCTTGATATAATGGGTGATGTCAGCGATACGGGCTGGCTTGATGATGGTTCCGGGGACGGCTCAATGACGGATGATGGTTCAGGTCTGGGAATGGACCTTGTAGGTACACTTTTTGATGCCTTCTTTGGTGGAAGCTCATCAGACTTCGGATGGGGCGAGTCCAGCTACAGCGGCGGTTCAGGAAACTTCACAGGTGGCAGCAGTACACCTGCAGCCTACAGTGATGTTGAGTCGGTACCTGCAGGAACAGGTTCTACGACAGTTCTTGTATATATGATAGGCTCGAATCTTGAATCGGAGAGCGGCTGCGGAACAATGGATATTCAGGAAATGTGCGATGCCGGAATCGGCAAAAACGTAAACCTGATAATTGAGGCAGGCGGTGCCAAAAAGTGGCAGAACAGTGTTATTTCCGCTGGAAAGCTTGGAAGATACAAGGTTGAATCAAACGGTATTATCACGGTTGACGAGAGAAATAAGTCCAGCATGGTAAATAAGGATGAGATTACCGATTTTATCAAGTGGGGTGTAAAGAATTATCCTGCGGACAGCTACAATCTCATTTTCTGGAATCACGGCGGCGGAACACTTGCAGGCTTCGGAATGGACGAGCTCTTTAAGGGTGACCTTTCAATAGGAGATATTTCTTCGGCTGTTAAGGCTTCTAATACCCATTTTAATTTTATCGGCTTCGATGCCTGCCTTATGGGAACCGTTGAAACGGCATACTCACTGGCACCGTATGCGGACTATCTGATTGCTTCAGAGGAAGAGGAGCCCGGCTATGGCTGGTATTATACAGGCTGGCTTAAGGCTCTTGAGAAAAATCCCAAGGCAGATATGAAAACCATCGGTAAAATTATTGTTGATGATTTTATCGCAGACAATAAGACAGGTTCAACCACCCTTTCAGTAATGGACCTCAGTAAGGTTGAGAGCCTGTATAAAGCACTTTGCACCTTGTGCTCAAAGGGCTCAGGCGCACTTGCCGGAGGTGAGTATAAATCACTTTCTACCGCAAGAAGTAAGTCTAAATCCTTCGGTGACGGAAATTATGACCAGATTGATATTGTAGATTTCTGTAATAAATGCGGACTTGAGGGCGCGGATGAGGTTATTGCGGCAGTAAACGATACACTGGTTTACCATAATACAAATATGTCACGTACAAACGGTATTGCGATGTATTTCCCTTATAATTATCCGAGCTACTATAAGCAGATGCTTCAGATGGAGAAGGGTTTTGGCATGAGCAATGCTTCCTATAACGGCTTCTTCAGTGATTTCCTGAGCGTTAAGTCTTCAGGCTATACCTCACGTGCTTTGTCACCCATGGAGGTAAAGACTGATTATTCGGAGGAAAAGGAAGAGTATGATTATTCGGTTGAAGACTGGTTCAGCCAGCTGCTTGTTGACGAAACTGACGAGGCACCTGTCGAGCTTGATGAAACCGGCGTACTTGCCCTGACTGATAAGGGCGATTATTATGCAGTCGTATTCTCTGATGAGGATTATGAAAAAATCATATATGCAGACATGAGTCTTTATGTGGATGACGGTGAGGGCTATATCGATATGGGCTATGATAATATGGTTGATGTTGATTCTGACGGAGACTATATTGTCAGCTCAGACAATACATGGGTTGCTATTGACGGAATCACCGTTCCCTACTATGTTGAGGACGAGATCGTTGATGATGATGGAAGCTGGTTTACATATGGATATACCTATGCTGAGCTTACCGGTGCCCGTACAGGAGAGACGATTGATATACAGATAATGCTCTGCTGGGACAGTGAACATGATGGAGGCTATGTCCTTGGATACCGTGACGGTGATGATGATTTCAGTACTCCCGGACTTGCCGAAAGGTCCGTAAGAAACTTCATTAAGGGTGATAAAATTCAGTTCCTTTGTGATTATTATGATTATGAAGGCAATTATGATGATGAGTATTTTTATGGGGACCCGATTGTAGTTGAAAGTGAGCTTGAGGTATCCTACGAGGATTTAGGAGAGGATCCCATTGATGTATGTGCACACTTCCTGGATATCTACGGCAATGAATACTGGAGTGAAAGCGTTACTCTGAACTGACGGATATTCAATAATCAGGCAGGACATCAGACTGTCTGCTGCCGTGCAGAAGGGAAACTTAAAAATATATCAGAAAAAATGCTTGCATTATTGAAAATCCTATGATAGAATATCGATGTTTGAGGCATTGAAGCCTAATTTATGCTAAGGAGGTGTTTGTTGTGGCTAAATGTGCAATTTGTGAAAAGGAAAATAGATTTGGACATCAGTTAAGCTATTCAAGAAGCCACGTTTCAAGACGTGCTAACAGAATGTGGAAAACAAATGTTAAATCCGTAAGAGTTAAGACTGCCGGTGGAACACAGAAGATGTATGTTTGTACTTCTTGTCTTAGAGCAGGTAAGGTTGAACGTGCTTAATCTTTTAGGGCTGTTTCGAACAGCCCTTTTTCTTTTGTTATTTTGCTGAAAAAAGCCGGTCTCACTGACATTGGGCGGAAAGGACTAATATGCGTGTTCTCGTTGCTATGAGCGGAGGCGTTGACTCGGCGGTGGCTGCACTGCTTGTGAAGCAAACAGGCTGTGAATGTGAGGGCGTGACCATGCGCCTGCTCGGTTCGGAGAAGCTGTCCTGCCGTGATAATCCGCAGAATGAAGCAGATGCCGCGATGATATGTGAAAGGCTAAAGCTTCGCCACAGAATTGTGGATTTCAGTTCTGAATTCACCTCGGCTGTTGTTGAGCCCTTTATAAATACCTATGAAGCCGGCGGAACGCCGAACCCCTGTGTGGAATGCAACAAGTTCATCAAGTTCGGCAGGCTGCTTGAATATGCTAGGGACAATGGCTTTGATTATCTTGCAACCGGTCATTATGCCCGGATTACGGAATTTGAAGGCCATACGCTTTTAAAAAAGGCTGTGGATGAGCAGAAGGACCAGAGCTATTTTTTATACGGGTTACCTTCAGACAGTCTGAAGCAGGTTATGTTTCCGCTGGGAGGTCTTACAAAGCAGGAAGTGCGGGAAATAGCAGAGGAGAACGGGTTTATTACCGCGCATAAAAGGGATAGTCAGGACATATGCTTTTGCCCGGACGGTGAGTATGCCGCGGTCATTGAAGGGTATACCGGAAAAACATATCCCGAGGGAGCTTTTGCAGATTCGTCCGGGAAGGTTCTGGGGCATCATAAGGGAATAATCAGGTACACAATAGGACAGCGGAAGGGTCTTGGTCTTGCACTTCCTGAGCCGGCATATGTGCTTTCAAAGGATGTTTCGGGAAACAGGGTGATTCTCGGTAAAAATGAGGAGCTGTTTTCTGACAGTCTTGTTGCAGGAAACGTGTTTATGAATTATAATATTGACGGGGAAATCCATGTACTCGCCAAAACCAGGTTCAGTCATAAGGCAAAGCCGGCCGTGGTCCGTTATGAGGACGGCAGGCTTAGGGTTTTATTCGATGAACCGCAAAGGGCAATTACTCCCGGGCAGTCTGTTGTTCTGTATTTAGACGATATGGTGCTTGGGGGAGGAATAATAAACGGGGTTTAATGCATATGAAGGAGCAGATTAATAAGTGGATTATTTCGGCAGAGGTTTTTCTGATTGTTTTACTTGGAATGTGCATAGTCGGTATGCTTATGCGGAATGATGACATGGAGGCAGCGCTGAATTCTGAACTGAATGCGCAGAATGAGGTCGCTATCGAAACGGTTGCGGATGAAGCCGGAACCGGTATTACGGAATAGGATATTTATTATGGGTGCCATATCAAATGACTGGCTTGAAAAGCTCAATCCTGAGTTTAAAAAGCCTTATTATACAGAGCTGTACAGGTTTGTACGGGAGGAATATTCTAAGCATGTAATCTATCCTCCGTCTGAGGATATTTTTAATGCACTTCATTTCACTCCCCTGAAAGATGTCAAGGTTCTTATTTTGGGACAGGATCCGTATCATAACGAGCATCAGGCACATGGTCTCAGCTTTTCGGTACTCCCGGGCAATGATATACCGCCCTCGCTTGTGAATATTTATAATGAACTTCAAAGTGATCTGGGCTGCTATGTACCGAACAACGGCTATCTGAAAAAATGGGCGGATCAGGGTGTACTTATGCTCAATACCGTGCTTACCGTCAGGGCACACAATGCCAATTCACATGCAGGACATGGCTGGGAACAGTTTACGGACGCGATAATTGAGGCTGTAAACAGCCAGGACCGTCCCATAGTATATATGCTGTGGGGATCTCCTGCACAGAAAAAAATTCCTATGCTGACAAACTCAAAGCATCTGATATTAAAGGCACCGCATCCGAGCCCGTTGTCAGCCTACAGGGGATTTTTCGGATGTAAGCATTTCAGTACCTGTAATGCCTTTCTTCAAAGAAACGGCATAGAACCCATTGACTGGCAGATTGAAAATATCTGAGGATATTTTGAAAGGAATGAACCGTATGTATGAACGGACTGAAATGGTTCTTGGAAAAGAAGGAATCCAAAAGCTGAAGTCCTCACATGTTGCAGTTTTCGGTATAGGCGGAGTGGGAGGCTTTACAACGGAAGCACTTGTCAGGGCCGGTGTAGGTGAATTGACAATTGTGGACTATGATACGGTTTCGGAGTCAAATCTTAACAGGCAGATTATTGCACTCAGAAGTACGATCGGCAGGAAAAAAACCGAGGTAATGTCTGAAAGGCTTCTGGATATCAATCCGGATCTGGTTCTGCATGTATATGATGAAATGTTTCTGCCGGCCAATTCCGCCATGTTTGATTTTAGTAAATTTTCCTTTGTTTGTGACTGTGTAGATACGGTTACAGCAAAGCTTGAAATAATAAAATGCTGCCGTGAGGCCGACGTTCCGGTAATAAGCTCCATGGGAACCGGAAATAAGCTGCTTCCCGAGGCGTTTGGCGTGATGGACATTTATGAAACCAAGAACTGTCCGCTTGCAAAGGTGATGAGAAAGGAACTGAAAAGGCGCGGAGTCGACAGCCTGCCTGTTGTAGCGTCCTATGAACTTCCGGTACTTTCTGTGGAGGAGCACGGCAGGGTGCCGGGGAGCGTATCCTTTGTGCCTTCCGCTGCAGGGCTGATTATGGCGGGCTATGTCGTAAGAAGATTGGTATAAATAGCCTGATATAAAAACAGATATAAAATGAAGATATAAAAAAGCTGATATAATAAAGTCGGTGAAGGCTTATATATCAGTAAATAAAAAAGGGTGTGTGAAAAATGAACTGCTCCCCGTCAAGTAGACAAATAAAATAATATAAATTTTTTTGCTGCCGTCAGTTCGTCTGGCGGCAGTTTTTATGCTGCTTCAAAATACATTGCATATTTCTCCAATGGAGTCAGTACACCAAGG
>JAZQNG010000108.1:0-15513 GCA_045627205.1 Lachnospiraceae bacterium | reverse complement strand
CTGAGGGTTAAGTCCTTTATATCCCCCCGCCCGCGCCCGGCCCGCCAGTGCCGGCTGCTCCCGGGGGAGTGCCAACGTTTACTTGACAGAAACATGAGCTGTCCGATGCTTGCATATTTACTGAAAATGTGATATAAATATGGTGCTTGCATTTCGTATGGCATTATTTCGGAGTTTTCTATATTTACTGTTCACGAATAGTTTTTATTCAGATGTTCCCAGATATAGTTTTTGAATAATATTAGCTTATTGGTATTCCCAAAGATGGAGGATTTTTTATGAATTATGATGAAATGTCTGTAGCGGCACTACGTGAGATTGCTAAGGAGAAGGATATAAAGAAGGTTTCTTCAATGAAAAAACAGGAGCTGATAGACGCACTTAAGGCACTTGAGCAGCTTCAATCAGCGGCAGCTAAGCTTACAGAGAAGGCAAATGAAAAAAAGAATGATAAGAAGGAAGTAAATAAGGCAGCCGGAGAGGATAATTCCGGAATGGAAGCACAGGCAGAAGGGAAAAAGGGCAAAAGAACCGTAAAGGATAATGCTGCAGAAAAGAAGCCTGCAAAGAAAAACATGCCCGGAGAGAAGGCTGTGCAGAAGAAGCCCTTAAAGGAGAAAATGGCTGAGGAGAAGCCTTCAGGGGATGATTCATCTGCGGACAGCTCTACAAAAGAGATTATTTCAAAGGAAAATTCTTCAAAGGAGAATTTTGTAGAGGAAAAGACCTTAAGATATAATGCTTCAGAGGAAAAGCCGGTACAGAACAGAGCCGGGGCAGAGAGAAGTGTAAATGCCAGACCTGAGGGAAGACCTGTACAGAGCAGACCGGAGGAGTTCAGACAGAGCCCGAGACAGCAGCAGAATGTGCAGGCGGATGGAAGGATGCCTCAAAGGCCTGTGCAGAACGGACAGGGTGACGGAAGGCCCCAGCAGCGGCCGGTACAGAATTCAAGACCTGATACAAGGCAGGAATTCAGACAGGAGAACAGACAGCCCAGGCCAAACCAGAACAATTATGGCGGGCAGCCTTCGGCAAACCTTGCGCAGTCAGCACTGGCACCTTCTTCACAGCAGAATGCTATGACCCCTGAACAGGTTCAGGAGGAGGAGGCAAGACGGGTACAGAATGTTTCTATGCCTGCAGAGCTTGAACAGATCGACAGCGGCGAGACAAAGGAGGGTATTCTTGAGGTAATGCCTGAGGGGTACGCATTTGTCCGCTGTGACAATTTCCTGCCCGGAAACAACGATGTTTATGTATCACCGGCTCAGGTACGTAAGCTGAATCTTAAAACAGGTGATATTATCTGTGGAAGTACCAGAATTAAGACGGCAGCGGAGAAGTTTGCGGCACTTCTGTATGTTAAAACGGTAAATGGCAGGCATCCTTCAGAGGCACAGAGAAGACCCAGATTTGAAGATCTGACGCCGGTATTTCCTCATGACAGAATCCATTTGGAGACCCCCGGCTGTTCGACCGCGATGAGAATAGTTGATATCCTTTCGCCGATTGGCAAGGGACAGCGTGGTATGATAGTATCACAGCCCAAGGCCGGAAAAACAACACTTTTAAAGCAGATTGCGGGCGCTATCACAAAAAATTTCCCGGATATTCATCTCATCATCCTTCTGATAGATGAAAGACCTGAGGAAGTTACCGATATGAAGGAGTCCATCGAGGGAAAGAATGTCGAGGTAATTTATTCGACCTTTGATGAGCTGCCCGAGAATCATAAGAGGGTTTCGGAAATGGTTATTGAACGTGCAAAACGTCTTGTTGAGCATAAGCAGGATGTTGTAATCCTTCTCGACAGCATTACCCGTCTGGCACGTGCCTATAATCTGACCTGTACGACAAGCGGACGTACCCTTTCGGGCGGTCTCGATCCCGCCGCGCTCCATATGCCGAAGAAGTTCTTTGGTGCCGCAAGATGTATGCGTGAGGGCGGAAGCCTTACGGTTCTTGCAACTGCACTTGTTGATACGGGAAGCAGGATGGACGATGTTGTATTTGAGGAATTCAAGGGTACAGGTAACATGGAGCTTGTTCTGGACAGAAATCTTTCGGAAAAGCGTATATTCCCGGCTATCGACCTGCCTAAATCCGGAACGAGACGCGACGACCTGCTTCTTTCAAGGTCCGAAATGGAGGTAAATGATATTTTACGTCATGCGTTTAATTCCTCAAGGGCTGACCAGGCTGTTGAAAAAATAATAAATATGTTTGCAGCAACAAAGACGAATCAGGAATTCTGCGAGCTTGTCAAAAGGACAAAGCTTTAATCATTATGGGCGGATTAAAAAAGGCTGTGAGAAAAACAGCCATGAAATTTGGATTGACTAAAAGAATATATCAGGGGCTGGAGAAAAAAAAGCACAGCGCCCTGATGAACAGATATGCGGGGCAGCCGGTGAATAAAAAGCTGGTTTTTTTCGAGGCCTATAAAGGCAGAAGCTATGCCTGCTCCCCCAAAGCGATTTATCTTGCGATGCTTAAGGATAAGTATTTTGAGGACTTTCGTTTTGTATGGGTATTTGACAATCCTGAAAAACAGCAGGAGCTTTCAAGGATGCCAAGGACCACGGTTACCCATAAGCTGAGTCCGGAGCATATCGAGGCAGCCGTTACTGCCGGAATAATAGTGACAAACTCCAGACTTGTACGTGCCTTTACCTACAGGAAGGAGCAGTTCATCCTGCAGACCTGGCACGGGACACCGCTAAAGCGTCTCGGACTTGACATAGCCATAGATGGGGATGCGGTTGAAAGCCTTGAAAAAATTCATCAGGAATATACACGCGACGGTGAGGAGCTCTCAGCCCTTTTAAGTCCGTCACCATATGCTACGGAGCATCTTGGCTCAGCCTTCGGACTTACAGACCATCCGGAGAAAATCTGGGAAACAGGTTATCCCCGGAATGATTTCCTGTATAATTTTACAGGGGCGGATGCAGATGCTATCCGTGCAAGGCTTCAGCTTCCTGAGGATAAAAGGGTTGTTTTGTATGCACCGACCTTTAGGGATAAGGGCTTCGTTGAGGGAAAAGGGTATGTAAATACCTTCTATCTTGATCTTGAGAGCCTACATAGGAAATTTGGAGATGAATGTGTAATTATTGTCAGAAGGCATTATTTTGCAGCAGAAAATGAGCTTTCTGCACCGGATGGTTTTGTTATTAACGGCAATTCGGTTGATGACATAAACGAGCTGTATGTGGTATCAGATGTAATGATTACGGACTATTCCAGTGTAATGTATGATTATGCCGCACTCCGTCGTCCGATGCTTTTCTATATGCCGGACCTTGAGGAGTATAAAAATAATATCCGGGATTTTTATATGGATCCGTCTCTTTTACCCGGACCTGTCGTGTCCACACAAGAGGAGCTTGAAAAACAGCTTGGGAAGGCACTTTGCGGTGAAATGAAGGCTGATTACACGGCTTTTCTTGCTGAATTTCAGCCCTATGAGGACGGAAAACGTGCGCAGGCCGTAATTGAGAAACTTAAATATTTAGACAGAGAATGATTATAATCATCTGACTGTGGACAGAAAATTCTTCAGGCATATCGGAGGATAAACAAAATGGCTAAAATATCGAAAATCTTTTCGGAGGATTTCAGGGCGCACAGGGCCTATTTTGCCATGGTGGAAGACTCGCCTGTGGAGGGGAAAAATATACTTTGTGAATCTATGCATGGAAATGCCCTGGGGGGCAATATTGCCGCAATCGTGAAAAAGCTTTACGAGTGCAGCGATTTTGCCGGATACAGGGCTTTTATCGTATTTGCGGAAAATTCCGGACATCAGGTTAAGGCTCAGCTGAGCAGGCTTCTTTCATTAAAGGATGAACAGACGCCTGAGAATGGGACCTGGATTACGGGAAATGGTGCATCGGTAAAAACGGTGCTGATTAATTCGCGTGAATATTTAGAATGCCTTGCGACCTCAAAATATCTGATAAATGATACCTCATTCCCACACTGCTTTATAAAACGCAGCGAGCAGGTTTATCTGAATACCTGGCATGGGACCCCGCTGAAGTATTTAGGTGCAAGGGTGGAAAATGAACGGTTTTCCATGGGGAATGTCCAAAAGAATTTTTATGCGGCGGATATACTTCTTGTTCCGAATGAACATACGGAGAAGGTTCTTCGCCGGGATTATTATCTTGATAATTTTACTTCAACCCGTCTTGCAAGGACAGGATATCCAAGAAACGAGGCTTTCTTCGACCAGGATGTGCGTGAGAGGCTGAGGAAGCAGTATGGCTTCGGGGACAGAACGGTATTTGCATATCTTCCGACCTGGAGAGGCGGAATGGGAAGGGTTGAGGCAGAGGAACAGACAAAGAAGCTTCAGGGCTTTCTAAAGGAACTGGACGAGCTTCTTGATGAACAGAATGTAAGGGCTGAGGAAGGTGCCGTGGAGAATAGCCGCAGGAAACCTACAGTGGTTTATGTGAAGCTTCATCCGATGCTTCAGCAGGGCTTTGATACTGCGGAGCTGAAACATATAAAGAGCTTTCCTGATGATGAGCCGCTGTATGCTTTCCTTCAGGCAACGGACGGTCTGATAACGGACTATTCAAGCGTTCTTTTTGATTATGCGGTAACGGGAAGAAAAATTGTACTTTTTACATATGACGAAGAGAAATATACAAGGGAGCATGGTCTTTATATTCCGATAGACGGGCTGCCGTTTAAACGTGCCGGGGATGCCGTAACGCTGGTTGAACTGCTGGCGGAAGAGGTGGAAGAAACATCAGAGGAGCTGAAGCGGTTTAGGGAGAGCTTCTGTCCATGGGACGGACCGGATGTGACTGCCGGCCTTCTGCGGGATATGCTTTCGGGAGAGTATGTCAGATATCCGTCAATTCCACATAATGGAAAAAAGAACATTATGATTTATGGTGGCGATTTCATCCGGAACGGCATTACGGTTTCTCTTATCAGCCTGTTGAACAGCCTGGACCTGAACAGGAATAATTATCTTCTCCTTTTTGAAATGAAGGAGGGAACAGCCTTTGAAAGGTCGTTACTGGAAATACCGGAGGAAATTCCTGTAATAGGTGCCTCACCGGTCCGCGTCCAGACAATCGGTGAGTATATAAAAACGAAGCTGTGGGAACGCTGCCATTTAGGGTGCTATAAAGGGCTTGCCAAGCTGTACAGGAGCATAGGAAAACGCGAGGCTGCAAAAATATTGCCGGGTGCGAAAATAGACCATGCAATTCATTTTACGGGCTATTCGCCGCTTTATATGCTGGCACTTCTGGGGCTTGACTGCCCGGGTACGATATTTGTACATAATGATATGAACGGAGAGGCTAAAAAGAGCTATTCCATGCCGGGAAAGCTTGTGGCTGATATGTACAGTTCATATTCGAGGGTAGCTGTCATTACGGAAGGACTGAAGGAAACAACAGAAAAATACATGAAGAAAAATGGCTTTGGTCCGATAGAAATGGCGGTGGTACCGAATGTTTTTGATTATGAAAATGTATGTAAAAGGGCTGAAGCAGAGCTTGAATTTGGAGCAGAGACGCAGAGCACGCATTCTCTTGAAGAGATTAAGGATATATTAAATTCGGAGGATAAAAAGCTGGTGAATATCGGACGTTTTTCTCCTGAAAAGGGGCAGCTACGTCTGATAGATGCTTTTGAAAGGGCCGTCTGTCATGAGGCTTCCATACCATATCTGTTCATAATAGGTTCATATGGTCCACAGTATGGGGAGCTTCTGGACAGAGTAGGAAAATCGTGCTATTCAGACAGGATTGTTGTAATAAAATCATTGTTGAATCCCTATCCGGTTTTAAAAAAATGCAATCTTTTTGTACTGTCATCGGTGTATGAGGGACTTCCTCTTACCGTGATGGAGGCAGATGTCCTGAAAATTCCATGCATAGCTACGGAGGTCGGGGCCGGACCGAAGTACTTCATGAGAGAGCATGGGGGGAGGCTTGTGGCCGACAGTACAGAGGGGATAGCCGATGGAATAAGCTCCTGTTTGCGGGGCGATGTTCCGGCACTTCTGGATATTGATTATGATAGGATGAAAAAAGAGGCTGTTTCAGCATTTATGGAATTGTTCTGAAATGTACCATTATAGAAATATCAGTGATAAGGGCGCCAAAAGTACATGGCATGTATCATAAAATCAGTGCCGATACGCTTGACACTTGTATATATTACATATAGGAGGGTTTATTATGTCAGTTTCTACGATTTTTATCCTTGCATTTGCTGCTGTTGTAGTTGTTGATGTTTTGATTGGTGTACTTCGGGGCGCTCAGTTCAGTGCCCTCCGCTTTCTGTTTTATGTAATCGGAACCGTTGTATCGGCATTGCTTGCAAAAACGGTAGCCGTAAAGATTCTTGTATGTATTTTTGAAAAGGAAATCTGTAAAGGTAATTCAATTTATTCAAATATTCATGGGCTGATAAATGAAAATGCAAATGCGGATATTGCTGATATTTTTGGAGCATCAGCCTCGGGAATTACCCTGTCGGCTGCAGTCCCTTTTGTTTTTGTGGGTCTGTTTATTGCTTTTAAGCTTATTACATGGCTTTTGTACTTTATCGTGAAGCTTATAATCAGACATGCCGCCAAAAAGGCGAAAAAAGCCGGAGAACAGGCTTTGATGGTGGAGATTCCGGCAAATGCGGAGGACGGCAGCGTATATATGACGGGTGAAAATCCCGACGACCTTGTTATTCCTGAGACGGAAGATATTAATCTGACGCAGACGGTACTATCCCAGGCAGCGGAAATGGCTGTGGCGGAGATAGAAGAAGCCTCGTTTGAAATAGTGGCGGATACGGAAAAGTCCCCTGATATACAGCAGCCGGCAGCGGAGACCATAGAGCCTGTAGCAGAAGCCGCAGAAATGGTTGCGGAGGCAGCAGAGCCGGTTGTGGAAGAAGCTGAAACGGCTGTAGAAGCGGCAGAGCCGGTTGCAGAAGAAGCTGAAACGGCTACAGAGGCAGCAGAGACTGCTGTGGAAGCAGCAGAGCCGGTTCAGATTACAGAAGAAATCGTAAGTACAGAACAGCCGGAATTACCGGCGATAGTGGAGGAACAGCAGGCAGAAGCGGTACAGGTGCCTGAAGAGGAACAGACGGAAGAATTGTTACCTGCTGCGGAAGAAGAGGAACAGACGGAAGAATTGGTACCGGTTGCGGAAGAAGAGGAGCACCTTGCAGAGGCACAAAAGCCCGATGTTAAAAAATCCTTCGCAGAAAAATTTACGGAAAAGGGTTTGCTGTCAAGGCTTTTAGGTGGGCTTATCGGACTGGTTACGGCTATATTCGGGTTTGCAATAGTAGCTTCACCGGTTACTGCTCTTATGGATGTCGCAGATGAAAATAAATCCGTGCAGAATTTTATTGAAGCACTTGAGCTTATTGATGATACTGATTTTGAGCAGGTATTTTCGGATATCTTATCCTTTGAGGAAGCAAAAACTGCAGGTGAGACTGATTCAAAAATCAGCTTCCTTGGGGATGTGGACGGGGACAGGCTTATAAGTGAATATGAAGCAATCAGCGGCAGTATTCCGATGACTGTCTGCAGGTATACCGGTGCTGCGGCAGTAGCAGGCTGTATTTATGACAGTCTTGAGAGCGTAAACACAGAGGATACACTTGGAAAGGACGATGTCTGCAGAAGCTCGGATAAAGCATGTGAATATCGGTTCACTACTGCTTTGAGGGATGTATTTGGAATTGTGCCTGAACTGAAGGGTGCGGTTGAACTGCTTCAGAATAACAGACTTGTTTCTACACAGATGGTGGATAGGATTGAAGCGATAGCACTTTATTCGATTGACGAGCAGAACGGTTTTACCTATATTAGCAATGAGGACAGAAAATATCTGATTAATTCCGTACTGGATGCCGTAAATAACGGAATAAACGATAATCTGGGTGATTTCGGCTACAATATTGTAATCGAACCGGTGGAGTCCGTACAGCAGGCCCGCGAGGAGGCGACACAGGCATTTGATGTTGTCCGTAATCTTGTAAACCTGTTTGAAAACAGTGTATCCCAATTTGGTAATCTGGAGAACATTACAGACCTTTCGGAAGCATTTTCTGATGCCGAAAAACTGAAGGACGCGCTTGAATCGGTGATAAATGTAGAGGGTGCCGGCGAATCGCTTAAGGATATGGCAAATGATAAAATAAGCGAACTGACGAACGGAGAAATTAAAAATGCTGTGGATTACGATGCACTGAAGAATGCTATGGGCAATGAAAAGGAAGCACAGGAGATTGCTGATGCCGCATCGCGTCTTGCAGCCTATGGAAACAGGGATATGAGTACGCTTACCGAAGAGGAAAAGAACGGAATCATGGAGGATGTCGGTATACTTGAGGATAAGGGCATCGTAAGCGATGATGTTATTTCATACTTCAACCGTATGGTTGAATAGTAACTTTTTCTTCGAAAAAGATGAATTTATGGTTGCAAGTTTTAATATTATATGTTACAATGCTTTTTGCTGTGTATCCATAGAGAAAATCAGTAAAAGTTGATAGAGGTGAAAAAAATGAAAGAGAATATCCAGCCTACATATTATCAGGCAAAGGTTACATGCAACTGCGGTAACGAATTCGTAACAGGATCGACAAAGAAGGAAATCCACGTAGAAATCTGCTCAAAGTGCCATCCTTTCTATACAGGACAGCAGAAGACAGTTCAGGCTCGTGGTGCTATTGATAAGTTCAATCGTAAGTACGGTCTTGCAAACAACTAAATTATTATCATTGATTAAGGAGCCGGATTGCGATATATACCGCAATCCGGCTTTCGCGGTTTATAAAAGAACAGACAGCACCATTACCGGAAGGTGATGGCTGCCCTGAAACACGGTGCGCTACCGAAAGGCAGTACATCGTTGTTTGCGTATATTTTTGTATTAATCATAAATTGATTTTATAATATTGGACCGGCCGATATAAGACACAGGCCGATTACTATACTCTTAGCATGGAGGTTTGATATGAAGGCTTCAGGTATTGGTGGACAGGCGCTGATGGAAGGCGTCATGATGAAAAACGGAAACAAGTATGCCTGCGCAGTCAGAAAGCCTGACGGTGAGATAATTGTTGATGTACAGGAAACACACGCCATTGCAGATAAATGTAAGGTGTTTAAGTGGCCTATCATAAGAGGTGCCATTACCTTTGTGGATTCGATGATTATCGGTGTTAAAACACTTACCTGGTCAGCGAGCTTTTTTGAAGAGGATGAAGCTGAATTAAAGAAAAAGAAGGAAGCTGAAAAGAAAGCAAGGGAAAAGGGCGCAACGGACGAGCAGCTTGCTGCAAAGGCAAAGCGTCAGGAGGGACTGTTCCTTTTTGGTACTGTTGCGATATCAATTGTGCTGGCTGTGGGCATTTTTATGATTCTTCCCTACTTCCTGTCAATGTTCCTTAAGAAATTTATCACCTCTCCCGCACTGCTTGCATTATGTGAGGGACTTATCAGAATCCTGCTGTTTGTAGGCTATGTGGCAGCCATATCCTGTATGAAGGATATACGGCGTGTATTTATGTACCATGGCGCCGAGCACAAGTCCATTAATTGTGTTGAGCAGGGGTTTGAGCTTACGGTCAACAACGTTAGGAAATGTTCACGTGAGCATAAAAGGTGCGGTACGAGCTTCCTGCTGATTGTTATGGTAATCAGCGTTGTTTTCTTCGTGTTTATCCGTGCCGATGCCGTATGGCTGATGGTTCTTATCAGACTTTTGCTGATTCCTGTTATTGCAGGTATTTCGTATGAATTTATCAGACTTGCCGGAACGAGTGATAATAAGGTCGTTGCTTTTTTGAGCAAGCCGGGTTTGGCGCTTCAGAATTTTACTACAAGAGAGCCTGACGACTCGATGATAGAATGTGCAATTGCTTCTGTTGAGGCTGTATTTGACTGGAGAAAGTACCAGGAGGAGGCAAAGCAGGAGCAGAAGGATGCTGAGCTGGCAAAGGAATCATCACTTGAGCGCCGTCGCAGGGAACGTTCAGAGGAAACAAAGAAGAACTATGATGAGGCTAAAAATGATGTTGTAATGAATCCCGAGGACGAGGATTTTGACCTTGATGCAGCTATCGCAGCCGCAGTTGAAAAGCGTAAGGCAGCAAGGATGGCTGAATATGAGAAGGCACAGCGTGAGGCTGCGGGTATAGCAGAGGAAGCTGAGGAAAAGCCTTCAGGGAATGAAGAAGCCAAAGAAAAGCCTGAAGATAAAAAGGAAGCCCTGACAAAGGACTCAGTAGAAACAGATACAACTGAGGATAAGAAAGCTGAAGATAAGAAAGCTGAAGATAAGAAGGCATCTGTTAAGCAGGATAAGAATAACAAAGGGGCAGATGAATTAAAGGAAAAAAATGATATAAAGACGAAAGAGGAGACAACTGTAGAACCTAGTAACGACAAGAAAAACGAAAAGAACTCCTCAAACGGTCAGGGGAAGGCTTCACATAAAAAGAATGACCGGAAAAATGACTCAAAAAAATTTGAGTCCAAGAAGAACGGTGCAGTGAATAAGTCTGAAGAGACTGCAGAAAAGCCTGCAGATAAGACTTCAGAAAAGCCTGCAGATAAGGCTTCAGAAAAGCCTGAAGATAAGGCTGCTGGAAAGTCTGAAGAAAAGACGGGAAGATCTCCTGAAAAGGCTGCTGAAAAGCAGGAGAAAAAGGAGGATTCCGTAAAAAAGGACAAGGGATTTAATTCAGGTCGATATGTTCCCGGCAGTTCAAAGCCGGCAGCAGCAAAGAAGGAAGAGCCGGAGGATGATGGTGAGTTTAGCGGAAGTGAAAAAATGAACGGCTATTTTAAGCGCCCGGAACGCAAGGATACTCCTAAAAAAGGCTCGGAAATGAGTGGTCTGTATACAAATACAAACAGGAACAATGTTTATGTCCAGACACTTGACAGCATTTCAACACCGGATGATGAGCCTGAGGATGATGAGGTTCTGAACGCGCTTGACCGTTTCTTTGTCGGAAGAAAAAAGGAATCGGGTTCTGTTTCCGCAAGTAATGACAAAAAGGATATAAAGCCTGAAAATGCCGGAAAAGCAAATGAAAACGGCAAAGGCAATGACAGGAATTCCTCGGGAAAATCAAAAAAGAACAAAAAGAAATAAGCGTCTGTCTGCATAGGCTAAGGGTTTAGAGGATTTGTATTATGAGATATATCGATCTGAAAAGGAATGCGGCAGAAAAACTGCAGGCTGCGGGTGTTCCGGATGCGGAGATTGATGTCTGGCTGATGCTCACGGAAAGTGCCGGACTTGAACGGAGTATTTTATTTGCTGCCATCTTTGAGGAAGTGCCCACAGCAGTGGAACAGAAATTTGAAGCAATGCTTGAACGCCGTCTAAAAAGGGAGCCGCTCCAATATATTTTAGGCAGTCAGGAGTTTATGGGACTTGATTTTATTGTTAATCCGGATGTACTTATTCCCCGACAGGACACTGAACTGCTGGCCGAAAAAGGTGCTGAGGAGGTCAGACGTCTGATTGCCTGTGCCATGGCTGACAGGGAAGGTGACGGATTGCAGATTGATATTCTTGATTTGTGTACCGGAAGCGGTTGTGTAGCAATTTCTGTTGCCGTGGCAGCGGATAAGAATTTGTGTGAGTTTGCCGAGGCGGGGCATGAATGCCGGACTATGGTGAAGGTGACAGGTGCCGATATTTCTGAAGGTGCCATTAGGGTTGCTGAAAAGAACAGACAGATCAATGAGACAAAATATGTCGCTGTAGACATGATAAACAGTGACTTATTTAAAAATATTAATGGAAGATTTAATTTAATTACAGCGAATCCTCCATATGTAAAAGCCGGGAATATTCCAATTCTGATGCCTGAGGTTAATGAATTTGAACCCGGGCTTGCATTGGATGGAGGTGCTGACGGACTTATATTTTACAGGCGGATAGTGGATGAAGCACCGGAATATCTGAAGGCCGGAGGCAGACTGATTTTTGAGATGGATGACGATCAGGGACCGGCTGTTTCTGAACTTATGATAAAGGGTGGCTTTACTGATGTCCGTGTATTTAAGGATCTGACCGGTGCGGACAGGGTAGCCTATGGCGTTTTTGCCTGAATGGACGGTTTGTTGAAGGGTATGGTTTTTTAAGATGTTTGACAGATTAGAGGATTTGGAGCGTCGCTTTGAGGAAATTCAGAATGAACTGACGGAGCCCGATGTGGCTTCCGACCAGGGAAGATTCAGGAAACTGATGAAGGAACAGAGTGAAATCGGCGCGATTGTTGAAAAATACAGAGAGTATAAAAAAACAAAGCAGACCATAGAGGAAAGCCTTGAAATGCTTGATATGGAAAACGATGAGGATATGCGTGAAATGCTGAAGGAGGAGCTTGCATCGGCAAAGGCACGTGTACCTGAAATTGAAAATGCCTTGAAAATACTTTTGCTTCCCAAGGATCCCAACGATGACAAAAACGTGGTCGTTGAAATCCGTGGGGGTGCCGGTGGAGATGAGGCAGCGCTTTTTGCGGCAGAGCTTTACAGGATGTACTGTAAATATGCAGACACACAGCGCTGGAAGATTGAACTGGTTTCCTTTACAGAGACAGGAATAGGCGGCTTCAAGGAAGTTATTTTTATGGTTAACGGGCAGGGCGCGTATTCAAAATTGAAGTACGAGAGCGGCGTACACCGCGTACAGAGAATACCGGTTACGGAATCCGGCGGAAGAATCCATACATCAACGGCAACGGTTGCAATTATGCCCGAGGCTGAAGAGGTTGACGTGGAGCTGGATATGAATGACTGCAAATTTGATGTATTCCGTGCCTCGGGAAATGGCGGGCAGTGTGTCAATACAACGGATTCTGCCGTGCGTCTGACGCATATTCCTACAGGAATCGTTATTTCCTGTCAGGATGAAAAATCACAGCTGAAAAACAGAGATAAAGCACTTAGGGTATTACGTGCAAAGCTGTATGAGCTTGAGCTTGAAAAGGCACATGATGCCGAGGCCGAGGCAAGACGGAGCCAGGTAGGTACGGGCGACAGATCAGAAAAAATCAGGACCTACAATTTCCCGCAGAGCCGCTGTACGGACCATAGGATTAAGCTGACGCTTTATACTCTTGATGATGTGATGAATGGCAATCTGACTCAGCTTGTGGACAGCCTTACGGCTGCAGACCAGGCTGCTAAACTGTTAAAAATGAGCGAGAATCAATGAGAGAGATAATTACCAGTGCTAAAAACCAGCAGTTAAAAAATGTGGCAGCTCTTCTTAAATCAAAAAAGGAACGTGATGAGCAGGGCCTTTTTGTGGTTGAAGGACTCAGGATTTTTACGGACACCATGAATTCAGCAGCGGAGCTCATTGAAAAGATATACATGAGTGAGACCTTTTACAATACTGTACTGCCGGAGCTTTCAAAAAAGCAGGCTACAGGCCGGTATGAGGAAAAAACAGAGCTTGTGAAGGACTCCGTATTTGATTCCATAAGCGGAACGGTATCCCCACAGGGGATTTTATGTGTAGTCAGAAAGCCTCAGCATAGTCTGGACGATATTCTGTCTGCTTCAAAAGGAAAATATCTGGTACTTGAAAATATACAGGATCCCGGAAATCTTGGGACAATGGTGAGAACTGCCGAGGCTGCAGGTGTTTCCGGGATAATTATGAGCAGTGATACTGCGGATATTTTCAATCCGAAGGTTACAAGGGCAACGATGGGGTCGATATTCCGTGTGCCCTTTGTTTATTGTGAGGATTTCTGCGGTGCAGTCAGAAGTCTTGCGAAAGCAGGTATCGAAGTGTTTGCGGCATACCTGCACGGAGGACGTCCGTATGGCGAGGTTTCTTTTCCTGAAAGATATGCGATAATGATAGGCAATGAGGGAAACGGTCTGACGGATGACGCTGTAAATGCGGCTTCACAAAGGGTTTTCATACCTATGCAGGGACAGATTGAATCATTAAATGCTGCAATTGCCGCAGCTGTCCTGATGTTCAGGTGATAAAACAGTAGCATTATATTTATTTATCAAACTAAAAAAGAAAGTACATTGACTCATATATTTTACATCATTATAATTGATGGCATTATCGGGGAAGGAGGCATGCTCGAAGCAGCATGTAAGAATATTATGAAGAAGGTTACTTTTGATAATTCTGCAGCAAAGGTTTTTGTGTCGGATGGCGAGCTTGAAAACATGAAGGAAATTGCCCTTGCCGCAAAGAAAACGCTGGTTGACCGTACCGGTGCCGGAAATGATTTTCTGGGCTGGATCGATCTTCCGAAAAACTACAACAAGAATGAATTTGCCCGTATTAAAAAGGCGGCTGAGAAAATCCAATCGGATTCTGAGGTACTGCTCGTAATCGGTATCGGCGGATCCTATCTTGGCGCACGTGCAGCAATTGAATTCCTGCGTCACAGCTTTTACAATACGGTTTCAAAGGAAATCAGGAAAACACCTGAGATATATTACGTCGGCAACAGCATCAGTACACAGTATATGGCTCATCTGATGGATGTAATAGGTGACAGGGATTTCTCTATCAATATGATAAGCAAGTCAGGTACGACAACGGAGCCGGCAATTGCCTTCCGTGTGTTCAAGAAAAAGCTGATTGAGAAATATGGCCGTGAGGAGGCTAATAAGAGAATTTATGCTACAACAGACAAGGCACGCGGAGCCTTGAAGAAGGTTGCTACAGAGGAGGGCTATGAGAGCTTTGTGGTACCCGATGATGTAGGCGGCAGATTTTCGGTATTAACGGCAGTAGGTCTTCTTCCGATAGCTGTATCGGGTGCCGATATTTCACTTCTGATGAAGGGCGCTCAGGAAATGAGAAAGCTTTGCCTTGAGGCTGAATACGAGAAGAATCCTGCACTTTTATATGCTGCAACAAGAAATATCCTTCTGCGCAAGGGAAAGAGCATCGAGGTACTTGCAAATTATGAGCCTTCACTTCATTTCGTTTCAGAATGGTGGAAGCAGCTTTACGGCGAGAGCGAGGGCAAGGACCAGCGTGGTATTTTCCCTGCAGCAGTCGATCTGACAACAGATCTCCATTCCATGGGACAGTTTATCCAGGATGGTCAGAGAACACTCTTCGAGACCGTTATGGAGCTTGACGGTGCACCTGTGGAAATCGTTCTTGAGAAGGAAGATGTTGATCTGGACGGCTTGAATTATCTTGCCGGAAAGACAGTTGATTTTGTAAATAAGAGCGCTATGAAGGGCACGCAGCTTGCACATACCGATGGCGGCGTACCTCAGCTTAAAATCAATATACCTGAGAGGAATGAATACTCTCTCGGACAGCTTTTCTACTTCTTTGAATTTGCCTGCGGCGTAAGCGGATATATACTTGGCGTAAATCCCTTTAATCAGCCCGGTGTTGAAAGTTATAAGAAGAATATGTTTGCACTTCTCGGCAAGCCCGGATATGAGGAGCTTGGCGAACAGCTGAAGAAGCGACTGTAAAATATGAC
>JAZQNG010000107.1:0-12863 GCA_045627205.1 Lachnospiraceae bacterium | reverse complement strand
TTCAAAATTCTTTGATTTTGAACCAACAACCCCGTCCCCCTAGGGTCAAACAGGATAAAAAGGGGCTGTGAAAAAACGCAGCCCCTTTTTTTATTATAAACTTTCATCCCTTTAGGGTGAATAAAGCGCCTTCTATTTCTGAATCGTGACAAGCTTTGTATATTCCCGCAACGGCAAAAGACCGTCGTGCGGTTCAATATCAAGAAGCTGCGACATTCCAATTCCATCCGTAATGCGGTTCACGCCTGACCGAAGCAGAAGGTTTACCATTTTATCGCGTTCCTCTGCCGGACAAAGCAAAGCCGCTGTCTGAAGATAGCCCTTGTACTGCGAAAGCTCACTGACCAGTCTGTACCTTGGAAGCGGCTTTATCCAGATATTTCTGAAGCCGTAGGAGGGCTCCAGCGTACTGTCCTTCTTTATGATTATGCCACATCCGTCACCACAGAGAACAGCCTTGCTGTCATCCGTCATCGCCTCAATGGCCTCCGTATACATTTCCAGACTCTTCTGTGCCCTGATTCCCGTATCCTTTATCGGGTCATGCTTTACGGCTTCAGCCTTCAGTATATCAAAAAATCTCCTGCTAAAAGCAAGCACATCATCCATTTTTTCACTATCAACAAAAATTCCCTGACAGGAGCTGCAGAGCACTCCGTTTGTATCGCAGATGTTGTAGGCAACCTTGCAAAGCTCAGCGTCGGATACCTCGCCGGAAACATAGGCAAAGCTCAGCTTATGACCCCATTCGATTATTTTCGTATTTGCCTCTGCAAGTGTACGCACACTCCTTATCGCTTCGGTTCCGCCCCATACCACTACCGCATCGGCTGTTTCAGCCATTTTCTGCATCAGGGCTACATCCGAGGAAGGAAAATCGAATACATAAATATATGGAATCAGCTTCGGTTCAAGCTCTGTCAGATACTTTAAAACCGTGATCGAAAGGTCGTCGACTCCACCGGGAAGCTTCAGAATATTTATATTCCCTGAAAGAAGTCCCTCTATTACACTGAAGGCGGGAAGTACATCGAGATTTCCCGCGGCTATATGAAACAGCGTTCCCAAAGGACGGCGAAGCACCTTTACTGAAGCAGCTCCGTCTGAAGCTTCAGTATCGTAATCATCTGCAGATTCACTTCCCTTAAGCTCACCGGAAGTTCCCTGAAGCTCTACCTCCCCGGATTCACCAAGCTCCAGGCGTACTCTTCTCATCAGGTTATCCCGGGACAGTATTTTTCTTGCCTGCGCGATCTCTCCTGCTGCCTTTTCCTTCGACATTCCCTGTGCTTCCAGTGTTGAAATAAGGAAATCATCCTCCACACTGTTCAAAAGCCTTTCGCAGGCATCAATGACAGTTGTATACGACAATTCCGATTCAGCTTTAGTCTGTGCTATCTGTGATGCAAGCAGCTCCAGCCTTCCCTGAAGCTCCTCATCCTCAACAAATTCCCCATAAAAAAGATTCATAGCTACCCCTCCCGCTTAATGCCTTGAAGCCAGTTCTGATGCTTCCGCGCTGCAGGTTTTCACTCCGCTCACACCGGCACGTCCGAAAAGCTCAAACCACGATGTTTCCAGACCGCATTTACAGGTGCCGGGTCTGTGAAGTACTGCCATATCATCCGTCAGCACACTGTTCAGGGGCATTCCATGCATTACCGGTGATATCAGGTTCAACAGGCCCTTTTTGTCATAGCCTGCAGGCTTCAGGGTTTCCGCATCACGAATGACAGGTCTTGTGTATATATTGGTATGGAAATGACCTTCGCTACATTTTACGTAAGGAATAGGATGCTCAACCGTGCTGTATATCTCGAAGCACTGCTCCGGCTCAATTCCAAGTGTTTTTCTGAGCAGCTCCGTCATTTCCGCATGACTTATTTCACCAATGCCAAAGCTCTTCCAGCCACCGCCCAGCATAACCTTTGAGTCCTTATTCAGCTTCAGGGTGATATTCCTCTTTTCAAGCTCCTTCAGCATCATGTATAGAATAGGCGGAAGACCTACAAAACGTACCGGAGTATTCGATTTTGCATATCCCTTCAGTACCTTAAGGACGCCCTCCTCGTTTACCACCATTTTTCCGTCTGCTTCATTCTTCCGCAGAACATACTCAACGCCAACGGGAGGTGCAAATTTAGTGGCATAGGACATAGTCTTCGCTATACCCCTTCCCTCGCCATCCTTCACGCTGTAGCCCAGCATGATATAGCCTGCAGGCTTCAGCGACAGCCCCTGGTAGTATTTAAAAAATGTAAGCGCCATCTTCAGTTCGTAGACAAACGCCCTTTTATCAAATGCAATGATGCTCTTGTGTCCGCTTGTACCCGAGGAGGTGACCTTTATGGCAATCTCCTTATCCGGGAGCGAAAAGGAATGGTTCCGTTTGAAATATAAAACCGGTACAGGCGGTATTTTCTCCAGGTCCTCCTCTGAACGTATTTCGGCAGGACTGAACCCGCTGCTGTCCAAAAACACACGGTACCATTCTGAATTCTTCCTGTGAAGGCTGACCGCCTGCCGCATGGCACGAACAAAATACTGTGAAGTATTCTCAATATCATAGGGTTTTTTATGTGTAAAAAGCTTAAATCTGTAATCAAGTACACCCTTTTTAGCCTTCATGGCAAGCCTCCCCATATTATTTTCACGCCTTTTAAAGCCTATGCTCCTGCTACGCTTACATTCCTGAGAAGCACTGCAAACGGTCCCTTATAGCCCTGTTCCTCCTGCATTTCCCTGGAAAGAAGCATGGATTTCTGAACATCAAATATGCTTCCGTTTATGGAGCCTCCTGTCACCGGGATCTCCTTCTCACCATCAAAAAGAAAGGCCAGCCTTATCTCGCCGCCAAAATGGCCTGTAAAGGAATCCATCTGGAAATCGGAGAAATTTACGATATGAAGATATGGCTTTTTCTTCATTTCTTCAAAAGAAATACTGCCCGGCTCAACCGCGATGCTGCCATAATTTCCCGTGGGCTCTATCCCAAGATAATACGAGAAGCGTGCGCCTCCGTGAAGCGTCTTCAGCTCGCCCTTATCCAGCAGCAGCCTGTCCTTCATCGGAATTGCCTCGCTGCTGTACGGTTCCTCTGCCTTCAGTGTCATCGTAATCAGGTCACCCTTTTCCTCCGGAGCCGCCTTCACATCAGCAGCCTCTGCTTCATTTTCCGAAGAAAGCTGAACATTATTACCAACCTTAAACCTCGAATAACCTGCATAAACATAATATGCACCCGAGCGGTCGGTATAATAATCAAAAATGGTTTTTACGAAATCTCCTGAAATAATGACATCGTATTTGCCTGCCTTGGGCGCATTTTCAGCCAAAGCACGGGCCTTTGTATAATCAAGTGTCCTACGGATCTTCCTGCAAAGCGCCTCTGCATTCAGACAGTCATACTCGAAATCGCCAAAGGTTTCTACATCCTGCGGTTGCCTGCACTGTGCAACAAACTCACCCCTCACATACCACTTTACGTAGCTGAATTCCCTTCCCTTTGAGGTAATGATGGTTTTGTCCGCTTTAACTATAAAAAGCTCTGCAGAGTTGATAAATGCCGCATCCGGAGCAGTGTCCACATCCTCCGCAAAAAGTGCTTCCGTCATTATCCGGCAGCTCTCATCAAAGCCGCAGCATGCGGGGTCCTTCCCTGCCTTTTCGGCGGTATTGCCTGCATCCGCAGCAGCTGCCTCACTGCAGTCCGGGAGCTCGTACCAGGGGTTTGCCACAAAGGAGGCGGCAAGGGCTGCGCTTTGAAGTGCCTGTTCAAGCTCCTCGGCAGACATTCCTGGATAAATTACCGCATTCGACTGGCCCCTGCATTTTTTCCCTTCCTTCACAAAATCCCTGTAAACAACAACATCATAGGTATGCGCATCCTTCATTCGTCTTACATCAAGATTCTTTTTGATAAAGAACAGCTCCGCACTTTCCCTTTTAATATCATTAATGATGTACTCATCAATATTCAGTTTTTTTAATGTATCTATTATTAATTTCTTCATTCTTCTCCACTCTGTTCCTTCCGCAAATCAAAAATCCAACCTTCGGCTCAAATAATCCTCATGGCGAAAAAAGTCTTGGTTAACCAAGCCTGATTCTTGCCTTGATATAGGGCCCGCCGTCCGAAACCTTTACCCATTCCTTATGGCCCTTTCCGCAATAGCCCGAGCCGCTTGCCTGAATCTCATCGGAAACCATGGTAATCGACTTTAAAAGGTCCGGAACATAGCCTGTCAGAACAATCGGTGAAAAAATCCTTCCGGTCAGTTTACCGTCCTTTATCTCCCTGGCAATGGAAACCATACACTGTATTCCCCAGTTTTTCGGATCCTCCATGCCGCTCTCTGCCTCACAGAGCATAAAGCCGTAATCGATGGAAGCAATCATATCCTCAAGCTTTGATTCACCCGCTTCAAAAATAGTATTTGTCATTCGGGTATAGGCCTTCCGCTCGCAGCTCTCGCGGCGGCCGTTTCCTGTAGCCCTTACTCCAAGGTGCGCTGCCGACTGGCTGTCACAGATTCCGCTTACAAGGATTCCCTTGTCAATGATGACGGTGTCTGACGCCATATTGCCCTCGTCATCAAAGAAATATGAAGCCACCTGAGGAATGGTCGCTGCACCGTCACGCATGGTGATGAGCGGAGAAGCAACATACTTCCCGATATATTCCTTCGCCTGGGCGCGGTCCTTCACGAACATATCCATCTCCACTCCGTGGCCAAAGGCCTCGTGGACTATCATTCCGGTGACATCGGGCTCGCAGATGCAGTCATACTCTCCGGGCTCGATAGGCTCGCTGTCAAGTAGCTCCAGAGCTGTTTTGCAGGCAGGCTCAACCAAAGCGTCAAGTCCCTTTAAAACCTCCGCTCCGCCAAGCAGCGATACGGGCTTGTAGCTCATTTTTATCTCCTCACCCTTTGAGGCAAGTGCCAAAAGTGTTCCGCAGGTCCACATTACATTTTCCTGAAGATCCCTGTTCTTCGACAGAAATAGCTTCGTATATTTCTGGAACTGGCAGTTTGCCCTCGTATCGATGATTCTTTCATCATATGCGGCTATCCTGTCGGAAATCCCCGTTAAAAGCTTCAAAATGGCCTCATCACCCATTTTTACGGGGTCCTCTTCATAGTCCGTACTTTTACAGAAGCTGATAAATTCACCGTCTCCCGTACCCTCAAGCTCCTTCGCGTCGAGCTTAAACCGCTTTATCCGATCCGGCAGCTTCTCCGTAAGGGGCACAAGCTCACCTGCTATTTTAGCGATGATTGCATCCACCGAGGTCTCGTCAATCTCATTAAACGAGTACTCTGCTGCCTCGCCCTTATTCACAACCTTTACACAGAAGCCGCGGTCCGTGCACATTCCGTCCGGTGCCACGGAGGCTCCTGTCTTCTTCGAAACCGAATATCTCATAGCCCTTGAATCACACGCCAGTATTGACGCATACTCATAGCGTTCAAGCAATTTTGCAAGCAATGCCTTCAGAATCGGCTTTTTTTCCTCTAAATACCTGCTTCCCTCTACCTTCATGGTTCCTCCTATTATTCAGGCTTTTTTCTGTATTTTACAAGCTTTATATTGCGTCCCCGCGCAATGTCAGTTCAAGTATACAATAGCTTTCCCTTTTTTACAAGACAGTCATCCCGGACGAAGGTCCGTATCGGTCAAAATCGTCACTTTTTACGCATAAATCCAAATCCTGCTTGCAAAACAGATATAAGTCACTTATACTATATCTGTAGTATAAATGTCTTATTTCAGGAGGAATTCCGTGACAGTTAAAAAATTTGCAACCATTTTTGCACTTACCTTAGCAATAGGGGCTCTTGCCATTTGTATATATCTTATGGTTTATTACATAAATCAGGACAAAGCTGAACAGGAGGCCGCCAAAAACAGGGTTTTGGCTGAGGTAACACCTGAACCGACGGCAATCCCTTCGCCGAGCCCGACACCGGAGCCTACACCTACACCCGAATCGGAGGAACCTGATTATATGTCGATGTTTTATTTTGAAGAAATAAATGACGAGGTCGCAGCCCGCATAAAGGGCAAATCCTATGCAGAGGATGCGGAAATCCCGCTTTCAGACCTGCGTTACTGCCATGTTATGCATTACGGCTTTGATAATAATGTCCATGAAGGGGAACTCATTGTAAATCTTGCAATAGCAGATGATGTAATAGATATTTTCAAGGAGCTTTTCAAAATTGAGTATCCTATAGAGAAAATCCGTCTGATTGATGAATACGATGCCAGCGATGAAGCGTCTATGTCGGACAACAATTCGTCGGCGTTCAACTACCGCTTTATCTCCGGGACAACAACACTGTCGAACCACGCACTTGGCCTTGCGATAGATATCAACCCCCGTTACAATCCTTATGTTTATACCAATAAAAAGGGAGAAACGGTTGTTGAACCGGCCAACGGCCAGCCGTATGTAAACCGAAGCTCCACGGCGAGGTACTTTATACAGAAGAACGACGAAATCTACTGTATTTTCCTTTCCCACGGCTTCACGTGGGGCGGAGACTGGGAGACCAAAAAGGACTACCAGCACTTCGAAAAAGAATTGTCATAATATTTATCCGGAGACACCCCCAACCCAAAATCCGCCGCGTCATGGTCCGCCATGATGCGGTCTTTTTTTATGTGCCGACGCGTATGACTGTATCCGAATGTGATTATATTTCGTCCAAGCAGGTCTCAAATATCACATTTGGATACAGTTAAGTTCTGCATACGTTATGAAAAAAATAAGCCTCCGGTCACTGCAACCGGAGGCTTTATGTTTACATGAGATGTAATAAATTAAAGGATGCTCTTTACCTTTGCAACAACATTCTCAGCTGTGAAGCCGAACTTCTCGAAGAGGAGGTTCTGAGGTGCTGAAGCACCGAAGCCTGTCATTGTGAGTGTAGCACCGTCAAGGCCTACATACTTGCCCCAACCGAAGTCTGAAAGAGCCTCAACCGCAACTCTTGCACGAACGTTCTTGGGAAGGACTGACTCCTTGTACTCTGCTGACTGCTCCTCGAAGATATCGATACAGGGCATTGATACAACACGAACGTCAACGCCTTCAGCTGCAAGGATTTCCTTTGCCTTAACAGCAAGGTTAACCTCTGAACCTGATGCCATGATGATTGCATCGGGAGTAGCCTTTGTTGAATCCTGAAGGATGTAACCACCCTTTAAAGCGTCCTTTGATGAACCTGCATTCTGAGGAAGGTTCTGACGTGTTGTAACGATAGCGGTAGGTGTGAACTTTGATGTAACTGCTGAGTACATAGCTGCAAGTGTTTCTGTTGCATCAGCGGGTCTGAACATATGGAAGTTGGGAAGTGCTCTCCACATAGCTGCCTGCTCGATAGGCTCATGTGTAGGTCCGTCCTCACCAACACCGATACTGTCGTGTGAGAAAATGAAGAAGGTAGGAATCTTCATAAGTGCAGCAAGTCTTGCCATAGGCTTGCAGTAATCACTGAATACGAAGAATGTAGCGGCATATCCGCGGAGACCGTAAAGTGTGATACCGTTTGCGATAGCTGCCATTGACTGCTCACGAACACCGTAGTGGATGTTTCTGCCTGTGCCGTCCTCTGCCGAGAAGAAAGCCTCACCCTTCATGTCTGAAATGTTTGAAGGAGCAAGGTCTGCTGAACCGCCGAATAAGCCGGGAACGAAGTCCTTTACTCTGTTGAGGGCCATACCTGCAAGCTTTCTTGTAGCCTCAGCCTTGTCCTCGAAGGTCCAGTAATCAGCATTGTCAAGAAGATCCTTTGCAATGTCAAGGTTGAAATCAGCCTCGATAGCCTTTGCATCCTCAGGGAACTTAGCGCAGTAGTCTGCGTAAAGCTTATTCCACTCGTCTTCCTTCTTAGCGCCGTTCTCTGCAAGTGCAGCATAGTTAGCGTAAACCTCATCGGGTACGAAGAAAGGCTCTGTTGAAGGCCAGCCGATGTTTTCCTTCAGAGCGATGATGTTCTCATCACCAAGAGGCTCGCCGTGTGCCTTGGGTGAACCCTCCTTAGCAGGGCAGCCCTTACCGATCTTTGTCTTGAACATAATGAATGAAGGCTTGCTCTCTTCAGCCTTTGCAGCCTCGATTGCAGCAGCAATCTGAGCCATGTCATGTCCGTCCTCAACAACGATTGTCTGGAAGCCGAAGCCCTCAAATCTCTTCTCAACATCCTCTGCGAATGCGATATCTGTTGAACCCTCGATGGTGATATTATTTGAATCGTAAAGTACGATAAGCTTTCCAAGTCCTAAGGTTCCTGCAAGTGAGAATGCCTCGCTTGAGATACCCTCCATCATACAGCCGTCGCCGCCAAGAACATATGTGAAGTGGTCGAATACCTTGTAGCCGTCCTTGTTGTACTTAGCTGCCATATGCTTCTCAGCCATTGCCATTCCGACTGCCATAGCCATACCCTGTCCAAGAGGTCCTGTTGTAGCCTCTACGCCCTTTGTATGTCTGTACTCGGGATGTCCGGGTGTAAGTGAATCCATCTGTCTGAACTGCATAAGGTCTTCCTTCTTAAGACCATATCCGAATAAATGAAGTAATGAATATAATAATGTTGAACCATGTCCGCCTGAAAGAATGAAACGGTCCCTGTTTCTCCAGTCAGGGTTCTTGGGATTGTGGTTCATCTCCTTGCCCCATAAGGTGTACGCGATATCAGCACATCCTAAGGGAAGTCCGGGATGGCCTGATTTTGCCTTCTGAATTGCATCTGCTGCCAGTACTCTGATGGCATTTGCTGACATTACATCAATATTGCTCATAATAAGCCTCCTATTAAGAAATTATATCATTATGACAGCCTTTGACCGTCACAGTTCAGCACTCAAGCTTCTGCAAACAGCAACTTGAAGCCCAATCACGGTTATATTATCATAAAATTTCTATTTAAGCAATCATTTTATTGATTTGATTATGACCCTAGGGGGACGGGGTTGTTGGTTCAAAAATTTTGAACCAACAACGCCGTCCCCCTAGGGTCATAATCATCCAACCAGCCATTTGTGTTTTTTACGCTATAAAGAGGTACAAGCGGAAGAATGATGGGTGTCGAATTTTTTTATGCCTGATATTCGGGCATCTGCTGCCGTCACTGATTTCGCCCTTCATGGACTTAAAATAGGCAGTTTTTAAAGCCGATCAGACATACTGCCATCGTCAGGCCAAACAGAATCAATACCTCCAAAGAAAAAAACCATTACAAAATCTCCTTTACTGGTTAATAATCTATGTTCATCAGGCACAGGCCCTTTGACGGAAGCGTAGGGCCTGCCAGTTCCCTTTTCTTTTCCGCCAAAACAGCCTTTACCTGTTCCGGTCCGAAGCTACCCTTTCCAACCTCTAAAAGCGTCCCCGTCATAATCCTTATCTGATGCTGAAGGAACCCGTTTCCGCGGTATGTAAAGGTAATATATGGACCCTTCTGAAGAATCTCAATATCATCAATCCTCCGGACGGTGGATTTTTTCATATGCTGATTCCCGCAAAAGGCAGCAAAATCCCTTTCTCCTGTCAGATATTCTGCCGCCCTTAGCATCGCCTCAATATCAGGCTGAAAGCTTAAGGGATACACGAATTTCCTGTCAAATACAGTCTTTACCTCATCATAATAGCAGGTATAGCAATAAGTCTTTCCAACTGCATTATATCTTGCATGAAACCGGTCAGGGACCTCCTTAACCTCCCTGACGCAGATGTCCTCCGGAAGATATCTGTTCAAATAGTTCCTTACAAGAAGCTCCTCCGGCTTCCCCTGCTTCCTTGCACTCTCCCTGAGCAGGGCAGCCTCATCGCCACCTGCCGCAAGGTCAAAATGTACATTTGCCACCATGCCCCTTGCGTGAACGCCTGCATCTGTCCTTCCGGCACCTATTACCTTTACCGGCTGTCCGCAAAGCCTCTCCAGTACACCCTGCAGCTTTCCCTGGATGGTATCCCTGCCTTCCTTTTCCTCCCAGCCTGAATACCTTGTTCCCTCATATTCAATTAACAGCCTGTAATTTTTCATTTCCCTGCTGCCACCCTTCCTGAATCTTTTTCCGTCAGACCGGAGCCTACAGGCTCACAAATCCCGCAACCAGGTAAAAAACTGCTGCTATTCCCGTAAACGCAAGGCTGTACTGCAGCTGTACCGACTTTACAACCTCAGGATTACAGCCCACAGCACTTGCCACATCCTGCTCTGAACCGGTAAGCGTACAGTTCTTTTCACCGGCAATACCGGCTGCCGCTACGGCTCCCACGCAAAGAGGAAGTCCTACACCAAGCGACATTCCCATGCGGATTGCAATCGGAAAGGCAATGGTATACATGGACCAGCTTGAACCAAGGACAACAGTTAAAAGCATGGATGCAATGAACAGCACCGCAGGCAACGCCCACGCACCGTTACCGGCCATTAACATGAATTTATCAAAATATTCACCCATCGCAAGCCTGTCCAGAAGGTCCGAAAAGCAGGTCGTCAGAAGATAAATGACGACCGGAAGCAGTGCATCCTGCATTCCGCGCACCGCATGTCCGACAAATTCATCGGGAGACATAAGCTTCTGTGAACCGTAGAGAAAGAACATAAAAACTATTGTGATGAACAGGCCTACCGCACTGTCAACCACAAACCCGCCTGAGGTAAGGCTTCTTACCGCCAGTGAGGATACTGCAAGCACAAGTATCGGCAGTATGATGTTCCGGATTTTACCCCACATTTCAGGCTCCTCTGTCACCAGATAACGCTCCGAGCCGGCAGGCCAAAGCTTCCCGCCCTCTGCCACACGCTTATCCGCAGCTTTAAGCGCCCTGTTTTTAGGAAGAACGCCCGCACAGAATGCCACACAGGCTATCAGGACAACTATCGAATAGAAATTGAAGGGTATCGATTGGCAGAAAAGGCCAACAGTACCCTCGCGATAGGAGGTGTTTATGGTTCCTATCACAAAAATTCCCCATAGTGAAAGAGGAATAAAGGACGACAGAACTGTCGGAAGGAAGGATAAAAGGAAGCAGGATGCCTCATGCGGTACCCTCTTTTTATCCGAAACAGACAGTGTCGCCTGAGAGGCGCAGACCATATTCAGACCGTCATCTATAGCTGTTGCAGCCATGATTCCGGCTGAAGCAAACAGCGCACTTTTACGCCCCTTTACTCTTTTATCCGCCCATTTTTTGAACGCCGTTACACTTCCCGAGGCCTCTATAAGGGCTATAACAGAGCCCATCAGTCCCATTATGAGGCCCGTTGAAACATTGCCAAGGTCGCACATTGTCTCCATTACGGCATCACAATAGGCACCCGCCGGTTCGGTTTTATACAGCAGGAATGCCGCATAAACGCCTGAAACAATCAGGGACTCCAGGGTTCTCCTCGAAACTATTGCATAAATGAACATCATTGCAAGCGGTAATGCAAAAAGCGGTGCGTCCGTTCCCTGTGGTATAAAAACAGCCGACAGGACAAATACGGCCGCAAGCAGACCATACTGCAAAACCAGTCTTTTTACCGACATGGGCGTCTTGTTGCGTTTTGCCTGCAGTACGCCCCTGTGTGAACGGGAAAGCTCCAGCACACGCTCATGTTTTTTGGAGAGCTGGCCGTAAAGCCTTTTCAGGATTTCTCCGTACATTTCCGGATACTGTGCAAATATTTCATTCATATCCTCCGGAGAAAGCCTGTAGCAGACGGTTTTTCCCATGGAACGCACCGTGGACAGACGCCTCTGATGCGCCAGAACCGCATATTCTCCAAAATACTGGCCTTCATGCAATACATTTATCTGTGCTCCGTCCCTGTCCAGCACCTCCGCGGTACCCTCCTGCAGGAAATAAACGCCGTCCGGTTCATCGTCAACCGTACAGATATCCTGTCCGTGCTCATAAACCACGCGCACCATTCTGTCCTTAAATTTCTCAAACAGCTCCTCCGGTACAAGCGGCGCGTTTTTCCCTTCATTCCGTTTCTCCGTCTGCCGGTTTAAGGCTTCCTCATCAGGCTTATTTACAGAAGTTTTTTGAGCCTTGACGTTCTTATTATTCTGCTTAATATTCTGTTTTTTCTTCGATTCACTCTTTTTAGCCATATGATTAAAATACCAGTTTATTGACTGTTCTCCCACACTCTGACTTTATATCGGTTACTTACTGCCGGCTCCCGGCCTGTCCCGCCACGCTTCATTATCCTCCCGGCTACGGATATCCCCTCAGCCCTCACCGGTCAACTTTACATACACTGCCCCGTGATGAACCTCCGGCAGAAACCTTTCCAGAAGATCCTTTATCCTTATCGTGAACTACATCGGCAACTGAGTTGCCGAGCATCAAGTGCGCACGGCTTACGCCGCGTAGGTCTTGTGGTGCGTCCATGACACCTTTTCTGCTACCCTTTTGAGGGTTACACAGCTGCTTTTATTACTTCTGTGTTGCTCAGCCCGGACACGGGCATGTTTATTACTGCGCCTGATACGGCACAATACTTCCTCATGATATTATAAGCTCCGACTGCATCTGCATTATATATCATTTCCCCATCCATGTACAGACCGCGCATTTTCCGGTTGTTCTTCTGTGCATACACCTTTGACACTTTCACCGACATTGGTGAACACTGACTTGAATAGGATTCCTCCTGCTTTACCAGTCGTATACCATACTGTTTCAGCTTATATTCCAGCATGATATAGAGCTGTGCGTAGGGAAGGCTATGAAACTCCTGATCCACCCTGCTTCCAAGACTGTTATCTTCCCTTATGCCCGTAATGTCTCCGATAACAACCGTATTAATACACTGTTTATGGCAGTAGTCTGCCGCATGTCTTGTCATCTT
>JAZQNG010000106.1:0-23037 GCA_045627205.1 Lachnospiraceae bacterium | reverse complement strand
ATATGGATAATACAGAAAAGATATATCGCAACCGAATAACTGATTCCGCGTTAGAATTAAAGCTCGAGGCTTTTGGTGCAACATTAATCGTGGGACCAAAGGGCTGTGGAAAAACAACAACTGCAAAGCATTATGCAAATAGCTATATAGAGTTTCAAGATGAAGATACCCGAGAAAGGCTTTTGTCCGTTGCCGAAAACATGCCTTCAAAGCTTCTGATCGGAGATAAACCAAGGCTGTTTGACGAATGGCAGGATGCTCCGAAGATTTGGGGAGCAATACGTAAAAGCGTGGACGACTCCGGATTAAAAGGTCAGTATATCCTTACCGGCTCATCTTCCCAGAAGGTTGAAACGGCTCATACCGGAACACTGAGGATTTCAACACTTCGTATGTTTCCTATGAGTCTGTATGAGAGCGGCGAGTCTTCGGGTACAGTTTCGCTTATGGATCTTTTTGAAGGAAAGGATATCGAATGGGAAGAGTCTAAGCTGACGATTGACGACCTGATCTATGCTATCTGTCGTGGTGGATGGCCGCAAAGTATTGATGTCGAGAACAGGGAAGCTGCGCTTTCTATCGCATCTGATCTCTTTTATCAGACTTGTCATACTGATATTTCTAATATCAGCCATGTTAAAAGGAATCCTTTATGGGCAGAACGCCTGATAAGATCCTATTCAAGAAATATATGTACTTTGGCAGAAACAAAAACCATTTTTTCAGATACTTCGCAGGCAACGGGAATATCAAAGCCTACTTTCTATGATTATTTCCATGATCTTGAAGATTTATACATAATAGACGAACTTCCTGCATGGTGTCCCGCAATACGTTCAAAAGAAGCAATCAGATCCGGTAACAAAAGAAATCTAGTGGATCCATCCATGGCAGTAGCAGCACTTGGTCTTTCGCCTGACTACTTCAATACCGATTTCAAGACCTTAGGTTTCCTTTTTGAGTCATTATGTATCAGAGACCTAAAGATTTATTCCTCCGGAATGAACGGAGAAGTCTCATATTACCATGATCGCTATGGTTTGGAAGCGGATGCAGTACTCCATCTTAAGGATGGGCGATATGCTCTGATAGAATTCAAACTCGGAAGTAAAGAAATTGATATGGGCGCCGAACATCTATGCGAGATAGAAAGACTCATTGGAGAGTACAACAAAAAGGAAAAACAGGTCCCGCTAAGACTTCCGGATCTTAAGCTTGTCATAACCGCGACTGAATATGGTTATAAGCGTGAAGACGGTGTATATGTCATTCCTATCGGATGCCTGAAAAATTAGATTATTCTCCGTTCTATGCAGTAAAAAGTCCGGTACGCCTTTAATTAATCTTTATGGTTGATACTATTAAAAAGGTATGATATACTAATTCAGAATATGGGTTAATATATCTTTATCGTTGATGCCAGGAGGCGGAAGGTTTGGAATACGGACAGGCAAAAACGTCTATACAGACTAAATATGAGTATGCACCCGTCGAAAATATGGACGGTTCAGGCATAGAATATATGACCAGGGAGTTTATCCGACGGGCCGTATTTTCTGACGGAACCGAACGGTACAGGTGTCCTGCTGAGCCCTGCTGCGGGGATATGGTTACAATCAGGCTCAGGACGGCAAGGGGCAACTGTTCAGACTGTGTATTCGTGGCTGATTCGTTCAGAATGCCGATGCAGAAAACAGAATCGGATTTCATGTTTGATTATTATTCCGTAACCTTTAAAATGGGGGAGAAAAACATAGAATACCGTTTCCTTATCTGGAGCGGGGATACTCCTTATTATTATAATCAGGCCGGAGTAACAGAGACACCGGATGATGCCTACAATTTCAAGCTTATGCCGGGCTTTAAGACGCCCGACTGGGCTAAGGGTGCGGTAATGTACCAGATATTTGTCGACCGCTTTGCCAACGGAAGCGGAATGAACGAGCTTCTGGACGATGAATACAGCTACATAAACCAGCATGTTAAAAAGGTGAAGAACTGGTATGAAAGACCTGAATGTGATGATATACGGCGCTTTTACGGCGGAGACCTGACGGGTGTAATGAACAGGCTGGATTATCTGCAGAAGCTTGGTGTAGAGGTAATTTACCTGAACCCGATTTTCGTTTCACCCTCCAACCATAAATACGATATTCAGGATTATGACTATATAGATCCCCATCTTACCGTAATTCCCTACGACTATGGCAATGTGCTTGCGGAGGGTGACCAGGACAACCGCCATTCGGAGCGCTACATAAACCGTGTGACGGACAAGAGAAACCTTGAGGCGAGCAACAATTTCTTTGCGACCTTTGTTTCAGAGGTTCACAGAAGGGGAATGAAGGTAATACTTGACGGAGTATTCAACCATTGCGGCTCCTTCAATAAGTGGATGGACAGGCAGGGAATATACAGCACGGAGCGTGGCTACGAGGCCGGCGCATACCGGAGCGGGGACAGCCCTTATAATACATTTTTTAAATTTAATTCCGAAAACTGGCCGGATAATGGCGACTACGACGGCTGGTGGGGGCATGATACACTGTCGAAGCTTAATTACGAGGGCTCAAAGGAGCTTGAGGATTATATCATAAATATTGGGAAAAAGTGGGTTTCACCCCCCTTCTGTGTGGATGGCTGGAGACTTGATGTTGCGGCTGATTTAGGCCACTCAGAGGAATATAACCATAAATTCTGGAAAAGATTCAGGCGTGAGGTGCGTGAGGCGAATCCAAATGCACTGATACTTGCAGAAAACTACAACGATTCGTGGAAATGGCTGCAGGGCGACGAGTGGGATTCCATCATGAACTACGAGGCATTTATGGAGCCTGTGACCTGGTTCCTTACGGGACTTGAGAAGCACAGCGACTACTACCGCGGCGATCTTCTGAACAATCAGGATACCTTTTACGGGGCAATGCTTTACCATATGTCGAGGATGAACTGCCAGTCCCTTCAGACGGCGATGAATGAGCTGTCAAACCACGACCATTCGCGTTTTATGACGAGAACAAACGGGCGTGTCGGAAGACTTAATACAGCAGGAAGCGACGCGGCATCAGAGGGTATACGGCCTGCTGTGATGAGGGAGGCTGTACTCATTCAGATGACCTGGCCCGGAGCACCGACAATTTACTATGGTGATGAGGCAGGACTTTGCGGCTGGACGGATCCGGATGACAGAAGAACCTTCCCCTGGGGGCAGGAGGATCTGGAGCTTGTGAGATATCATGCGGAGCTTATCAGAATCCACAAATCCTATGATGCATTAAAAACCGGCTCAATCAAATTCCTTGCAGGCTCGCATGGAGTTCTGTGCTATGGGCGTTTTGATGACAATGACCGTTTTGTGATAATTATAAATAATAATGATACCTGGGAAAACATAGATGTACCGATATGGGAGCTCGGCTGTCTTGACCGTGAGTCCATGGTCAGACTGATGGAAACCTCGGAGGAGGGCTACAGTGTGGCAGCTGCAATATACCGTTCCGAAAAGGGGGTAATAAGCCTGAGGGTAAAGCCGAGGAGCGGGCTTTGCATGAAGAACCTTCCGACATATCTTAATTAGGTATTATGTGGCTGTAAATGATGAGTGGAAAGAAAAAATCCAAGGGACAGAAATTATCACCTGAAAAGATAAACAGGCTTCTTGAACTGCTTGATGAGCTTTATCCGGCGCAGAAATGCTTTCTTGAATATGAAACGCCCTGGCAGCTGCTTTTTGCAACGATTTTAAGTGCGCAGTGTACCGATGCAAGGGTGAACATTATTACGAAGGAGCTGTACAAAAGCTATCCTACACTGGAGGATTTTATCAGGGTGCCCCTAAAGGAGCTGGAGGAGGCAGTAAAGCCTGCGGGCTTTTACCATAACAAGGCACTTCATATAAAGGAATGTGCAGAGGTTCTTGTTGAAAAATATAACGGGGAAATGCCCTCGTCCATTGATGAGCTTACAGCACTTCCGGGGGTAGGAAGAAAAACGGCAAATGTTATCCGGAGCCATATTTTCAATGAGCCGTCAATTGTTGTTGATACCCATGTAAAGAGAATATCCCGCCTTCTGGGGCTGACGGATACAACGGACCCTGTAAAAGCAGAGTTTGAGCTGATGGAGGTTTTACCGAGGGAGCATTGGATACAGCTGAATCTTCAGCTGATTAACCATGGACGTAAAATATGCATTTCAGGACGTCCGAAATGTGCGGAATGCAGGCTGGCAGAAATCTGTCCGTCAATTATTGAAAAGAGGGATTCCCCTCGGAATGGAGCATTGTGACCGGAGTTTTGGATTTCATAAGCGTTGACCTTGAAACAACAGGACTTAGCGCGTCAAGGGAAAAAATAATTGAAATAGGTGCCGTGAAATACAGGGATGGCAGACCGGTGGAAACCTTTTCTGAATTAGTCCGTCAGGAGATTCTGATTCCGGAGCATATCGTGGAACTGACAGGTATCACACAGGAAGATATAAAGAAAGCTCCGTTTGAAACCGAACAAATGACGAAGTTCCTTAAATTTGCCGAGGAGGACAGGGTTCTTTTAGGACATAATCTTGGATTTGATTTCAGCTTTTTAGTCATGGCGGCAACCCGTATGAATGCGGAATTTGAAAAGCTTGGAATAGATACACTGAAAATATCGAAGAAATGCTGCCATGATATGGAGGAGAGAACTCTTTTGGCATTGTGCGACTACTATGGAGTAGTGAATGAATCGGCACACAGGGCATACTGCGATGCAAAAGCGACCGCGGAGGTTTATCTGTGCCTGCTTGAGCAGTACGGGGACGAATATCCTGAGGCCTTCAGACCGGAGCAGCTTGTTTATAAGCCTAAAAAGGTTGAGCCGGCTACGGAAAAGCAGATAAAGTACCTGAAGGCATTATTGGATTTCCATGGAATAGAGGCAGACATAAATTACGGGACACTCACAAAAAGTGAAGCATCCCGCCGAATAGACCGAATCATATTAAATTATGGTAAGCTATAGTAATCCATCGAGCTTTTCAACTAAGGAGGCAGGACAGGTTTTGTCCTGAGCGGCTATCCCGGAAAGCTCTTGGATTTTATCAGTGGCTCCGGAATCCTGATATATTTTAGCCAGGGTAAGCAGCACCACCGAGGTATGGATACCGATCCCGACAGAGTATTCGCCTACCCTTTGTGCTTCACCGGCACGGCTCTCCTCATACAGGACCGCACAGAGTCTGCCGAGAAGCGGGGTAAGGTTTGTAAAGCGCGAATCGGCTTCGCTTAATTCGGTAAAATTTGCCACACCGTATTTCATTTTCAGATCGGTGTTTGTATATTCTGCGAGATTGGCTATTTTTCCCTGGGCAAGGCTGGATATACGGCTGCACAGGTCGTATATGTCACTGTCGGTGCCGCCCCTGTCGACAGGGAGAATGCTTTCATCAAATTTAATAAAGCGGATGTCATCCGTGCTTTTCCTGCGTACACTTGAGGCTTCAAGCTCGCGGTCCCAGAAGCTTTTGCTCCGTTGGGCGTCCGAGCGTTTTGCCTTTCGTATTTCGTAGGTAAGCCATATGACAAATATCATGATGAGTCCGAAATAAGGAATGTGCATGGCTATACATTGGCCTGAAGTCCTGCTTCAGACCTCCTCCTGAATCTGATATTAATTCCGGAACGGTTATTCCGCAGGAGTGCGGAATGCCGAATGGAGTAAAATATATATTATTTTCACCGTAAACCGGTGTAGAAAGGTGCCAATTGCGGCTTAGGAAAACAAAATGAACTTTTACAACAAAAAGACACAGAGAATTTTTACAACCGTTATCGTTATTATCGTTGTAGCAGCACTTATTATTTCCGTATTTGCTTCTCTTATGTAATCAAATATATCATATTGTGGTCTGATATACAAGAAAATGAAATGAAGAGGTAGCGGCATGGTTGAAATGTGTCGTGAAAAGGCGATTATATTTGTCGGATATGCAGCTTCCGCAGCTGCCCTGAAAATCATGGAGGGACAGCGTGAGAGGCTTTGTGGGCGTTATTCGCGGGATTATCTTGAAAGGGGTATGAACGGACTGAAAAGGGATTTTACGGATAATGCGGCCCTGCCTGAGGCAGGTGGTCCCGGTGGGACCTTATATCAGATAAAATGTGGTGAAGACGGTGCATTTGGAGCGCTTTGGAGACTTGGGGAGGAGCTTGGATGCGGCCTTGAGGTCAGCCTTATGCAGATTCCGATACGGCAGATAGCAATAGAGATGTGCGATTATGCGGATATTAATCCATATGAATCGGACAGTACCGGCTGCAGTATGGTTGTAACAGAGTCGCCGGGGGCAGTCCTGAACGGGCTGAAGGAGGCCGGCTGTCCGGCTGCGGTTATCGGCTGCACGGCGCCGGGCAACGACAGGGTAGTCGTAAACGGGGAGGTACGCCGTTTTATGACGCCTGTCAGAGGATAAAAAACAAACGGAGAAATCCGCTGGATATTGGAGGATGGATATGAACGAATTGAAGGAAAAAATCTTGAAAACCCTTGCAAAGGATGGAAGAATAGCGGCGGCGGACATGGCCATTATGCTGGGAAGCAACGAGGCTGATGTGGTTACTGCCATTGTAGAGATGGAAGCAGACAAGATTATTTGCGGATATCCTACACTGATTGACTGGGACAAGCTGTCCGATGAAAAGGTAACCGCACTTATTGAGCTGAAGGTTACTCCCCAGCGTGGACAGGGCTTTGATAAAATTGCGGAAAGAATATATAAATTCGACGAGGTTGAGTCTGTATATCTTATGTCGGGCGGCTTTGACCTGACTGTAATCATCCGCGGAAAGAGTATGCGTGAGGTTGCAAGCTTTGTATCGGCTAAGCTTGCTCCCATGGAGGCAATCTTAAGCACCGCTACTCATTTTGTTTTAAAGAAATATAAGGACCAGGGCATCATTATGCAGGTTGATGAGGAGGATACGAGGATTCCCGTATCGTTCTGATGCTCCGGCTGCCGGTAATACTTAGAAAGGACACGCTTTAAAAGCGTTTATATAATCAATCATGAGAGATCCGTTAAATAAAACAATTGTAGACATAAAGCCCTCGGGCATAAGAAAATTTTTTGATATTGTAAGTGAAATGAAGGATGCCATTTCCCTTGGCGTTGGAGAGCCGGACTTTGATACACCCTGGCATATCCGTGAGGAGGGTATCTACTCACTTGAAAAGGGACGTACCTACTATACCTCAAACGCAGGACTTAAGGAGCTCCGTCAGGAAATCTGCAGCTATCTTGCCAGACGCTTCCGTCTCCAGTATGACTGGAATAAGGAGACACTTGTCACAATCGGCGGCAGTGAGGGTATAGATATGGCTCTGCGTGTAATGCTGGATCCCGGTGACGAGGTTCTGCTCCCGCAGCCCAGCTATGTTTCCTATGAGCCCTGCATCATTATGGCAGGAGGAAAGCCTGTTATCATCGAATTAAAGGAGGAGGATGAATTCAAGCTTACGGCACAGCAGATATTAGATGCCTGTACCGAAAGGACAAAGGTTCTTATCCTTCCCTTCCCGAATAACCCTACCGGTTCGGTAATGTCAAGGTCTGAGCTTGCAAAGCTTGTTGATGTGATAATTGAAAAGGACCTGTTTGTTATTTCGGATGAAATTTATTCGGAGCTTACCTATGGCGAGAAGCATACCTCTGTGGCAGAATTCTCCGGCATGAAGGAAAGAACCGTGGTAATCAACGGCTTCTCGAAGTCCTATGCAATGACGGGCTGGAGACTTGGCTATGCAGCAGGTCCGGCGAACATCATCGGACAGATGACAAAGCTCCATCAGTTCGCTATAATGTGTGCACCTACAACCAGCCAGTATGCTGCTGTTGAGGCACTGAAGAATGGTGATTCCGATGTTGAGATGATGACAGAGGCCTATGACCAGAGGAGACGCTTCCTGATTCACGAGCTTCGTGAAATGGGTCTTCCGTGCTTTGAGGCGAGAGGTGCCTTTTATGTGTTCCCCTGCATAAAATGTACGGGAATGACATCGGAGGAATTTGCTACAAAACTTCTTGAGGAGGAAAAGGTGGCCGTTGTTCCCGGAACCGCTTTTGGAGACAGCGGAGAGGGCTATCTTCGAATATCCTATGCCTATTCAATAGACAAAATCAAGGTTGCCCTTGAAAGAATTGCGCGTTTTGTTGCAAAGTACAGGAAGTGATTCTGAATGAATATAGTTTTACATGAACCGGAGATTCCGGAAAATACAGGAAATATCGGCAGGACCTGTGTTGCTACAGGAAGTGTTCTCCATCTTATAAAGCCGCTTGGCTTTGTGATTGATGATAAGCACCTGAAGCGTGCAGGTCTGGACTACTGGCCGCAGCTGGAATATTACATTTATGAAGATTATGAGGATTTTTTAAACAGAAATCCCGGCGCAAAAATATATTATGCTACCACGAAGGCGCATAAAACCTATACTGACGTAAGCTTCGGACCGGACGATTTTATTATGTTCGGGAAGGAGAGTGCGGGCATTCCGGAGGAAATCCTGGTGGATAATGAGGATACCTGCATAAGGATTCCGATGATAGGGGATATAAGGTCGCTGAACCTTGGAAATTCCGTAGCTATCGTGCTTTACGAGGCACTCCGTCAGAACGGTTTTTCAGAGCTGAATCCCGTAGGGCAGCTTCACAGACTGTCCTGGAAGCACTGAACTCGCCTGAAATGCGCATAAACAGGTTTGTTTTGGCAGCGGCAGACGAATAGAAGGAATATGGAAAAAGCATTAAAAACACTTGAATTTTATAAAATAATTGAGAGACTTGAGACATTGGCAGGTTCTTCACTTGGTAAGGAAAAATGCAGGGAGCTTAAGCCGGTGTCTGACCTTGAGGAAATCCGGACGGCACAGGCTGAAACTGCGGCCGCATTGTCACGGATTTACCGGAAGGGCAGTCTCTCTTTTTCGGGTATACCGGATATCAGAGGCTCGATTAAGCGGCTTGAGATAAGTTCAACCCTTGGCATGGGCGAGCTTATGCATATCAGCTCTGTCCTTACGGCAACCGGGAATATAAAAAATTACGGCAGGCAGCAGGAGGAAGAGGCAAGCGACTGCCTTACGGAGCGTTTCAATCTTCTGGAACCGCTAAAGACCATAAACCTGGAAATACAGAGGTGCATTATTTCCGAGGAGGAGATGGCAGACGATGCCAGTGCAGGGCTGAAGGGTGTCCGCAGAAGCATAAGGCTTGCAAATGATAAAATCAGGGACCAGCTGAATTCGATTATCAATTCACAGGATAATAAGCTGATACTGCAGGACAACCTGATAACGATGCGTGACGGCAGATACTGCATTCCCGTAAAGGCTGAGCATAAAAACCACTTCCCCGGAATGGTTCATGACCAGTCGGCAAGCGGCTCCACCGTGTTTATTGAGCCCATGGCGGTTGTCCGTCTGAACAATGAACTGAGGGAGCTGGCCGTAAAGGAAAAAGAGGAAATTGAAAAGGTTCTGGAGTCGCTGTCGGAAATGCTGTTTACGCAGACGGCAAACCTTAAATACAATGTTGATACAATTGCGGAGTTTGACTTTATTTTTGCCAAGGGAAAGCTGGCAAAGGATATGCAGGCTTCGGAACCGTTATTTAATGACAGGGGATATATTAACATTAAAAAGGGACGTCATCCGCTTATCGACCCTAAAAAGGTGGTTCCCATCGATATCAGGCTTGGAGATGAGTTTTCCCTGCTGGTGATTACGGGACCGAATACGGGCGGAAAGACAGTATCCTTAAAAACAGTCGGGCTTTTTACACTGATGGGACAGGCAGGTCTCCATATCCCGGCCTTTGACGGTTCAGAGCTTTCCATTTTCAGGCATGTGTTTGCGGATATAGGTGATGAGCAGAGTATAGAGCAGAGCCTTTCAACCTTCTCCTCACATATGAAAAATACCGTATCAATTCTTAAGGAGGCGGATGAAAAATCCCTTGTGCTTTTTGACGAGCTGGGGGCAGGTACCGATCCTACGGAGGGTGCAGCCCTGGCTATGAGCATCCTAACCTATCTGCATAATAAAAATGTGCATGTAATGGCCACGACACACTATGCGGAATTAAAGATTTTTGCACTTTCGACCCCAGGTGTTTCAAATGCCTGCTGTGAGTTTAATGTCGAAACCTTAAGCCCCACCTACAGGCTTTTGATCGGTATCCCGGGCAAGAGCAATGCCTTTGCGATATCTAAAAAGCTCGGAATCGACGGGGAAATAATACAGATGGCGGAAAGCTTCATAGGAACAAAGGACAAGAGCTTTGAGGATGTGATAAGCGGTCTTGAAAAGTCCCGCCGTGAAACAGAGGAGGCACTTCTGACGGCAGAAACGGACAGAAGGTCCGCTGCGGATTTAAAGGCACGCTGGGAGGAAAAGCAGCGCCGTCTTGATGCGGCCAAGGAACGCGTGCTCAGGGAAGCAAACGAGGAGGCAAGGAAGATTCTGGCAGAAGCCAAGGAGTATGCGGATGAAAGCATACGAAGGCTGAACAAGCTTGGAGCGGCCGCCTCATTAAAGGAAATGGAGCAGGAACGCTCATCCCTTCGCGACAGGCTGTCGGATAAGAACGACACGCTGAAGCTGGAGCCGGGACGCAGGAAAAAATCCTCGAAGGGCATATCCGAACTGAAGGTAGGGGACAATGTCCATGTGCTCAGCTTCGATGTTAATGCAAAGGTGTCCTCACTTCCCAATGCCAAGGGCGAGCTGTATGTACAGATGGGCTCGATGAGTACCCGGGTAACGGTAAACGACATAGAAATAATAGATGCGGTTCCTGAACCGGCGGAGAAGAAAAAGACCGGTGCGGATACCATTAAAATGTCCAAGCATATGAATATCAGTCCGGAGTGCAATATCATAGGTATGCGCGTTGATGAGGCATTACCCATTGTCGATAAATATCTGGATGATGCATATCTTGCACATCTTACCCAGGTTTCGATTATTCACGGACGCGGAACCGGTGCCTTAAGGAATGCCGTACATGAGCATTTGAGAAGGCTGAAATATGTCCGGGAGTTCCGTCTGGGAACCTTCGGCGAGGGTGACCACGGCGTAACGATTGTAGTATTTAAGGAGTCATAAGACTCTACGCTGTTTATAAAGGCTGAAGCCCGGACTGCGGATGGTCTCGGGCAGCTATAGAACAGCAACGTACAAATATATTCAGAAAGGCATGGTATCTACATGGCTGACAGACAGAAAATCCTGATTGTGGATGACGACAGCAATATTGCAGAGCTTATTTCACTTTATCTCATGAAGGAGTGCTACGAAACCAGTATCGCGTATGATGGCGAGCAGGCACTTCTGGAATTTGAACGCTTTAAGCCGGATATGCTGATACTGGACCTTATGCTTCCGGGAATAGACGGCTACGAGGTGTGCCGCCAGGTGCGCAAGACCTCGCAGGTACCTGTAATCATGCTTTCCGCAAAGGGCGAAACCTTTGATAAGGTTTTGGGACTTGAGCTGGGCGCGGATGACTATATGGTAAAGCCCTTTGATTCAAAGGAGCTTGTGGCCAGGGTACGTGCAGTCCTCAGACGCCGTACAAAGCCGGAGGAGGCCGCTGAACCTGTTGAACAGAAGAAGCCGGACGGAGAGGTTGTCGAATATCAGGATATTGTTGTAAACAAGGACAATTATACCGTTAAATATATGGGTGAAAATGTGGATATGCCACCGAAGGAGCTTGAGCTTCTCTATTTCCTCATGGCAAATCCCAACAGGGTTTTCTCTCGTGAGCAGCTTCTGGACAGAATCTGGGGCTATGAATATATAGGTGATACAAGAACGGTTGATGTACATATCAAGCGTTTAAGGGAAAAAATCAAGGATACTGACAAATGGAGTCTTGCAACCGTCTGGGGTGTAGGCTACAAATTTGACGTTTTGGAAAGATGACCTTATGAAAATATCGGTAAAGCTTATTATTGGTTATTTGATTGCAGTGGTCCTGATATTTGCCTCGGTCAACTTCTGGGGAACGAAAAGCTTTGAAAAAAAGGTCCGTTCAGAGCTGAAGGAGCAGTATCATACGGTGGCAATCAATATCGCGGATAATGCGGTATCGGCATATTATTACAGCGGCGATATGGGCAAAATCAGAAGCGAGCTCCAGAGAATGGCGAAGATTGTGGATGCCCGTCTGTGGCTGGTTAATTCCGTCGGGAATGTAATAATTGATACGGCGCTTCCGAATAAAAACCCGTCAGTCGGTCCGGGGTATTATGACCCGGTGCTGCTTGAGCAGACCTTTACGGAAAATGTCGTACTCGACGGACAGACGGAAGGTCCCATGCTCTGTGTTATGGAGCCTGTAATAGTAAATTACAAAACAAGCGGCTATGTATGTGTTTTTGTTCCTATGTCACTGGAATCCAAAATGCTTACAAACAACATGGATATCATGAATCTGAGCATAATTGTAATTTGTGGCGGACTGCTTCTCGTTTTTATCGGAATTTATGTTTTTACCGTTCTTCCGGTCCGTAAAATCCGCGAGGCCGCGCTTGCCTTCTCAAAGGGCAATTACGATTATAAGCTTAAGCTCCGCTCGCACGATGAATTCAGGGACCTGAGCGAGACAATGAACTTCATGGTGGGTGAATTAAAAAACACAGAGGAGAAGCAGAGAAAATTCATTGCCAATATTTCACATGATTTCAGGTCGCCGCTGACCTCGATAAAGGGCTATGCCGAGGCCATCAAGGACGGGACGATTCCCTATGAGGCGAAGGATAAATATCTTGATATTATCCTGTTTGAGGCAGACCGTCTTCACAAGCTGACCTCAAACATCCTGGAGCTGAACAGTATGGACAATGGTGCTGTTTCACTCAATATCAAAAGCTTCTGCATAACCGGGGTGATTAAATCCGTGGCGGATGCCTTTGAGGGTATCTGCCGTCAGAAAAAACTGACCATAAAGCTTCAGTTTGATGAGGCGGAAATGTATGTGGACGCTGACCAGGGTAAAATTGAACAGGTAATATACAATCTGACGGACAATGCCATAAAGTTTTCCGAATCCGGCTCTGAAATTCTGATAGCTGCAGAGATAAAGGGCAGTAAGACTGTAATCCGTGTGAAGGATTACGGCTGTGGGATTCCCAAGGACAGCATAAAGAAAATCTGGGAACGCTTTTATAAAAGTGACAGCTCCCGTGGAAAGGACAAAAAAGGAACAGGTCTTGGGCTGTCAATTGTGAAGGAGATTATAACCGCACATGAGGAAAATATAAATGTTATCAGCACGGAGGGTGTCGGAACGGAGTTTTCATTTACACTGCCCGTATCATAAGAATAGTTAATTTTTAACATCTCTGTAATATTTTGTACATATATGTGTGATAAATTATAATAGCCGCTTTATATTAAAACGGCTGCAGGTATAAGTGTGACCGGGTAAGGTTCACAGGCAGTTTCATGTGAGGAAAGCAGATATTATGGGTAATGAGAATCAGGAACAGAATGAACAGCAGGAGGAGAAGCCCGTTGTTCAGGAGCATATTAATCCTAAATTCAAGAAAAGACTGAAAAAGGTGCTGGAGGTTGCTGTGCTTGCACTTGTTGCAGGTGTAGTATTCGGGGTATCGGCCAGATTGGTTTTCAATCTGACAGGTGACGGCTTCTTTAGCAATGAGGATGAGACAAAACAGGCAGATGCATCGGAAAAAAGAACGACGGTCAATCTCAGGACCGCTTCTGAAGCTACGCCCTCCGTCAGTGTATCCGTATCAGCTGCCGAAAAACAGCCTGTAAGCCTGGCGGTAAATGAAAACACGGAAACAAAGGACCGCCCCGGCTCGGTAAAGCAGCCGGAAACGGGTATTGTTCTGAACGGTGAAAAGGATGCTGAGGGAGAAAAGACCGGAGATAGGGAAGCTGCAGGTGAAAAATCCGAAGCACAGGGAAAAACTCCTGCCGTGGAAGCTACAGGGAGTCCTGTTGTCCTAAAGAATGAAAATACCGATCCGGCAAAAGCCGAAAGCAGTCCGTCACCTTCGGAAAATACAGATAAAACGGAGCCTGAAGGGGATAATGTACCGGATACAGGACTTCAGGTCGGGGACGGAAAAACAGACACAGATGAACCCGGAACGGCTTCTGAGGACTCAAATCAGGATGGAAACGTTTCCCCGGAGGATGGAACGGAGCAGTCGGAAGATGGAGCAGAGGATACTCAAAATGCAGGAGATAAGTCTGAAAATACCTCCGATACCTCTGAAAACAAAGGGGAAGAATTAGGCAATCCATTGACCTACGCCACCTCTTTAGAGGGCTTCATAAGGGTTATGGATGAGCTTCATGGAATTACCTCCGAGGCAGAGAAATGCCTGCTTACGGTGAATGGAATAACAAGAATAGTAAACTGGATGGGCGAACCGGTCGAAACCGTAGAGGAGTCCGTAGGTGTGATTGCGGCAGACAACGGAGTGGAGCTGCTGGTTGTAACCTATTATGACAGGATAAAGTCGGCCGACCTTCTTGAGGTCAGGCTGAAAAGCGGGATGGTCTGCTCATGTGAGCTGCTTTCTTATGACGAAAGCCTGAATATGGCTGTTGTAGCGGTTCCCTTAAAGAAAATTCCCGAGGATGAATATGAAAAACTCGGAAGGGTTGCGTTTGGTTCAACGGATAATATTTATGCGGGTATGCCTGTTATAGCAATAGGCTGTCCGAATGGCAACATGGGCTCCGTGGAATACGGCTATATTACCGGTGTAGGACAGGAAATGTATGTTCCTGACGGTGTATGCAGGCTTTTTACCACGGATCTGTCGCAGAGTGAGGGCAGTGAAGGAATTATAATAAATTACGATGGTGAGCTAATCGGAGTCATTTCCAGGGGAACGGCAGCCTCGGAGCTGACGGGGAGCAGTACCGGGATTACCGTTGAGAGTCTTGTGGAGGTGGCCGAGTGCCTCTGTAATGGTACAAAACGTCCCGTATTCGGTGTTTTGGCTGAGGATATACCGGCCGATGTAATGAAGGAGCTTGAAATCGGACACGGTATTTATGTAAATGAGGTTTTGTCAGCTTCACCTGCCGAGGCGGCAGATATGCATAAGGGGGATATCATCCTTTCGGTGGATGGAACGGATATTGACAGCGTGGAGCAGTTTTCACGGCTTGTTCTGGAGAATATTATCCACAATCCGATGGAGGTTAAGCTTTACAGGAGCAGCAGAAAGGGCGAGCCTGAGCTGACTGTTCAGGTTATTCCGCAATAATTAACGGACCCTGCGGGCCGTTATCAGCAACAAAAAAGAGGAGAATTGTTTATGAAGTACATAGGAGAATTACGCGAGGGTGATATAACACATGATGTGTACCTTTGCAAGCAGGTTCAGACCCTGGTTGCCAAAACCGGGAAAAACTATATGTCCATTCTTTTGCAGGATAAGACCGGTATCCTGGACGCCAAGGTATGGGATGTGACCAGCGGCGGGATTGAGGATTTCCAGGCGCTTGATTATATATATGTTGAGGGCGAGGTTACTATTTTCCAGGGTACGATGCAGCTGAAGTGCAGGAGGATAAGAAGGTGCCATGAGGGTGAATACGACCCGGCCGATTATCTTCCCTATTCCAGATATAATCTTGATGAAATGTATAAAAAGCTGCTGAACTATGCGGGAATGATAACGGATCCGTTTTTAAAGAAGCTGATAGACGGCCTGTTTATCGAGGATAAGGAGTTTGTTGCGACCTTCAGGACGCATTCTGCCGCCAAATCGGTTCACCATGGGTTTGTGGGCGGTCTTCTGGAGCATACACTGTCGGTTACCTCGCTGTGTGTGAAATTTGCGGAGCAGTACAGGTTTTTAAACAGGGATCTGCTTATTGCTGCTGCGATGTGCCACGATATCGGAAAAACGAGGGAGCTGTCCGAAATGCCTTTAAATGACTATACGGATGATGGAAACCTTCTCGGACATATAGTAATCGGCTATGAAATGGTAGGGGAGAGAATTGCGAAAATCGGGGGCTTCCCTAAGGTACTCGCTTCTGAACTGCGTCACTGTATTCTGGCGCACCATGGGGAGTTTGAGTACGGTTCACCGAAAAAGCCTGCCATTGCCGAGGCCATGGCACTTCATTTTGCAGATAACCTGGATGCAAAGATGGAGACAATGCGTGAGCTGTTTGAAACTGCCGATGATAAGGCGGAATGGCTCGGCTTCCAGAAGCTGTTTGAGAGCAATATCAGGAAGACAACCTGATGCAATGTGTTTTAAAATATAGGGCGTTTGAAGAAATGAGAAATCATTTTTCAGACGCCCTTGTTTTTTACCGGTTTGCTTGTATGGCAAGGAGGAAGCCTGATTACCTGCGGATACGGTATGGTTTCAATACTACGCCGGGGGTAGGAAGTAATCTGAAAAAATGTGAATGTAAACGCTTACAATTCGACAACATATGCATAGAGAAACGCAAGAAATGGGGTGAAATTTTCGCCATCAGACTATACAATGATACAAACATCAAAAGCGTGGGGAGGATTTATTATGCAGATGACGTTCAGATGGTACGGCGAAGGAAATGACAGCATATCGCTGGCTCAGATCCGCCAGATACCGGGTGTTGAGGGAATTGTATGGGCGCTTCATGACAAAATGCCGGGTGAGGTATGGGAGCCTGAAGAGATTCAGAGGGTGGCCGACCAGCTTCATAAATATGGCTTTAATATGGATGTTGTAGAGTCTGTTAATGTACACGATGATATAAAAATCGGTCTTCCTACAAGAGATAAATATATAGAAAACTATAAGCAGACACTCCGCAATCTTAAGCAGTTCGGGGTAAAGGTCGTATGCTACAACTTTATGCCTGTTTTTGACTGGACAAGGACGGATCTTTTTCATCCGCTTCCGGATGGTTCCACCGCCCTTTATTATGAAAAGGACAGGATAATCGACGATCCGGTTCAGATGGCGGACTACATTCTCACGAAATGTGAGGGCTATACCATGCCGGGCTGGGAGCCGGAAAGAATGGAGCACCTGAAGGAGCTTTTTGAGGCATACAGACCGGTGACGAAGGAAAAGCTTTGGGAGAACCTGAAGTATTTCCTTGAGCAGCTTATGCCGACCTGCAGGGAGTGCGATATAAAGCTTGCCTTTCATCAGGACGATCCGCCCTGGGACATTTTCGGACTTCCGAGGCTTCTGGTGGACGAGCCCTCGATTGACCGTTTCCTGAAGATGGTGGATGACCCTTATAATGCACTTACTCTCTGCTCAGGCTCAATGAGCTCAAATCCTGCAAATAATGTTGCGGATATTGTGAGAAAGCATTGCGACAGGATTGCGTTTGCCCATGTCAGGAATGTTAAGCATTTTCCGAATGGAGATTTTTCTGAGGCCTCACACCGCGACTGTGACGGCGACACCGGAGTTCTTGATATCATGAAGGCTTACCATGATTGCGGCTTTAAGGGATATATCAGACCGGACCACGGAAGGCATATCTGGGGAGAAAAATGCAGACCCGGTTATGGACTTTATGACAGAGCATTGGGAATTATGTATCTGCTTGGAATATGGGATTCATTGGAGCGGTATTCATTATAAAAAAAACGATTTTCAGTCAGGACAGGTATTTGGATAATGAAATTAACATTAGAAGGAATTAGCAATAAGGAGCAGTGGAAGGGCTATAAGCTTCCGTCATACGATATCGCCGCAATGTGTGAAAAAACGGCAGAGGAACCTGTATGGATGCATTTTGGCGCAGGAAATATCTTCCGTGCCTTTTTGTGCAATGCAGCGCAGGAGCTACTTGAGCAGGGCGTAATGGAGTGCGGCATAACTGCTGCGGAAAGCCATGGTACGGAAATCATTACCGAATGCTACAGACCTCATGACAATCTGTGTGTATCGGTAACGCTGAACGGAAACGGGACCACAACAAAGGAGGTTCTCGGTTCGGTTGGTGAGGCTGTGACTACGGCACTTGATTTTGGCAGGGTAGCCGAGATATTCTGCCGTTCGTCGCTTCAGATGGTTTCGTTTACGATTACCGAAAAGGGCTATGCCTTGAGGGATGCGGCAGGAAAGCTGTTCCCCACTGTGGAGGCAGACCTTGGCTGTGGTCCTGACGAGATTTTTGATGATATGATGAAGCGGGCTGAATTGGCAAATCTTTCAGGAATCAACGCTGAGGAGCTGAAGGCTGTCCCGAATCATCATCTGATGTCTCTTATTACCATGCTTGCAATTAAGCGCCATCATACCTCTGACGCGCCGGTTGCGCTTGTATCCATGGACAATTGCTCACACAATGGCGAAAAAATAGAGAAAGCCGTGATGGAAATTGCAGGGGCGTGGCTTGCTGCCGGTAAAATCGGCACGGACGACATGGAATATCTGAAAAACCGTGTAAGCTATCCGTGGAGCATGATAGATAAGATTACCCCGAGACCGGATGCAAAGGTTGAGGCTTCGCTGATTGCTGACGGAATAGACGACATCCGCCCCTTTGTAACGCCGAACGGGACATATATAGCAGCGTTTGTAAATGCTGAACGTCCCCAGTATCTTGTAATAGAGGACGATTTCCCCAATGGAAGGCCACAGCTTGAACGGGCACGCGGAATAATGTTTACGGACAGGGATACGGTAAATAAGGCAGAACGCATGAAGGTCTGCACCTGTCTGAATCCGCTTCATACCTGTCTTGCGGTTTACGGCTGCATGCTTGGATATACCTCGATTTCCGAGGAGATGAAGGATGAGCAGCTCGTGAAATTCATTACTGAAATGGCATATACGGAGGGAATGCCGGTTGTGGTAAATCCCGGGATCCTGGACCCTGCGGTATTTCTTGAGGAATGCCTTAAGGAGCGCTTCCCCAATCCTTTTATGCCGGATACCCCGCAGCGTATAGCTACAGACACCTCGCAGAAGCTGCCTATCCGCTATGGTGAGAATTTTAAGGCGCATATTGCGAAGGGCGATGTGCTTCAGCTGAAATATATGCCTCTGGTAATTGCAGGCTGGCTGCGTTATCTGCTTGCAACGGATGATGAAGGAAATGCGTTTGAGCCCTCGTCGGATCCTCTGCTTGCAACAGCACAGGAAATGCTTTCAGGCATCTGCTTTGGCGATTCAGGGGTGAAGGAGGAACAGCTTTACACGCTGCTTTCAAATGAGGTGATTTTTGGTACGGACCTTGTAAAGGCCGGGCTGGCTCCCATTATCTGCGGCTATTTTAACGAATTGAATGCAGGGAAGGGTGCCGTTCGGGCAACACTTAAAAAATATTGCAGATAATAAGTTAATCGTGGTAAAAATATAACACTCTCTTACAAAAATACAGCATCCGGGCTGATTTATGGTCAGCCCGGATGCTGTGCTTCAATTATTTGTCGTATTGTGTCAGAATCATACGCAGCTTTGTACGTTTAGTTTATGCGCATTCCGAGCGGTGCGGAATTTGCCTTCAGTGTCTTTCCACGCATTTTACACAGCTCGGAAACAGATACTATCTGATATCCGTTTTCAATAAGCACGGGGATGGCGTCTCTGACTGCCTCTGCGGTAAATTTGTAGCTTGCATGCATCAGTACTATATCACCGTCCTGAACCTTTTCTGTCAGCTTCTGATATACGCTTTCATAGGTTCCGCTGTTCCAGTCATTCGTGTCCAGTGTCCAGTTTATCATGGGGAAGAAAACATTGGCCTTTACATCTGCATTAGAGGAACCGTAGGGAGGCCGGACGAGGAATTCACGCTTGCCGGTCAGCTCTTCAAGCAGGGCGCGGGTCTGTTCAACCTCGTTCTGGATCTCCTCCGGGGTAAGCTTTGTCAGATAGGGGTGCTTCCATGTATGATTTCCGAATTCACAGTTCTGTTCGACTACACGGAGCATAAGGTCCTTGAAATTTTCCTTATATTGCTGTCCCCATACAAAGAAGGTGGCATGCATGTTATATTCCTTGAGGGTATCAAGAATATCCTCGTAGAATTTTGTCGGGCCGTCGTCAAAGGTGAAGGCGACAAGCTTTTTATCGGGGTCAATCCAGGAAATATCAACATCTGAAACGTCCCATTCCTTTTCGAAAACCGGAGCAAATGTAGGTGTAGGCTCGGGTGTTGCCGTAGGCGTGGGAGTCGCTGTGGGCTCAGGAGTTGCCGTCGGAGCCGGAGTCGCGGTAGGCAGGGGAGTCGCTGTAGGCGCGGGAGTGTCCGGCGCGGATGTCGTAAGGATTGGTGTGGCAGCTGCATCATCTGCGGACGGATTGCCGTCAGGCCTTTCGGACGAGGAACAACCGGCGCATATCAGAGCAAGAACAAGACATAAAAAGAAACAGAATTTAGAACGTCCATTTTTCATAATAATATCCTTTCTGTACTATTCGTGACGGAAAAAAGCACCCATAGGCTTCTGCGGTATTCATTTTCGCGTCGTTTTCGGATTGCTTATATCATCATTATATCATCCGTGTGATGTCTCACTAATAAATCGTTGCTTTTTTGGATAATAAATCTTGTGATATACAGATTTACTTGAATTATATTCGTCTTTGGTTATAATGATTATAGTATCATTTCAAAGGAGAATTGAAACATGAACACAAAAGAATGTATTGAGAGCGGAAAATCCGTACTTGGAATTGAATTTGGTTCAACACGAATCAAGGCGGTAATGATTGATGAGAATCACAGGCCCATTGCAGAGGGCGCCCATGAATGGGAGAACAGATACGAGAACGGTGTCTGGACCTATTCCCTTGATGATATTTGGAAGGGGCTTCAGGACTGCTATGCGGACCTGAAGAAGAATGTAAGGAATGAATACGGAGTTACAATAAAGAGGTTTGCGGCCATCGGCTTCAGTGCAATGATGCACGGCTATATGGTATTCGATAAGGCAGGCAGTCTGATGGTTCCCTTCAGGACCTGGAGGAATACCATTACGGGTGAGGCTGCCGAAAAGCTGACAGCAGAGCTGAATTACAATATTCCGCAGCGCTGGAGCATTGCACATCTTTATCAGGCAATTCTGAACGGTGAGGAGCATATCGGTAAAATCGATTTCTTAAGCACGCTTGCCGTTTATATCCATTATATGATGACGGGAAAGCGCGTGGCCGGTGTTGGAGAGGCCTCGGGAATGTTCCCTATTGACACTGCAACCGGCGATTACAATCAGGCAATGGTTGATAAATTTGATGCGCTTATTGCTGATAAGAACCTTGGCTGGAAGCTGCGTGATATCCTGCCCGAGGTACTGAATGCGGGAGATGAGGCAGGTACGCTTACGGCAGAGGGCGCGAAGCTTTTGGATGTTGAGGGCGATCTTGAGGCAGGAATTATGCTCTGTCCTCCCGAGGGTGATGCCGGAACGGGCATGGTTGCTACAAATTCCGTTGCAAAGAGAACAGGTAACGTTTCTGCGGGAACCTCTATTTTCGCAATGGTTGTTCTTGAGAAGGAGCTTTCGAAGGTATATCCTATTATCGATCTTGTGACTACTCCGGATGGCAGCCTTGTCGGCATGGTTCATTGCAACAACTGTACCTCGGATATTAATGCCTGGGTGAATATACTGGCAGAGTCAATTGAGCTTTCGGCAAATTCGGGTGTTGTTACGGATGCAGCGGGAAATAAGCTTTCCGGAGCCTTTAAGGTTGATAAGGGAGCGCTCTATACAGCACTCTTTAACAGGGCACTTGAGGGGGATGCTGATTGCGGCGGACTTCTTTCCTTCAATTATCTTTCAGGCGAGTCCGTAACGGGACTTGATGCCGGACGTCCGATGTTCCTGCGTACTCCGGATGCTTCCTTTACACTTGCAAACTTTATGAGGACCAACATTTATTCAGCCTTTGCAACACTGAAGACGGGCTGTGATGTGATGCTGAAGGATGAGGGCGTAAGGGTTGATACACTTTTCGGTCACGGCGGCATCTTTAAGACAAAGGGCGTAGCACAGGGTTTCCTTGCGGCAGCGCTTAATTCCCCTGTATCGGTAATGGAGACGGCCGGTGAAGGCGGTGCCTGGGGTATGGCTATTCTTGCAGCCTATATGGTTAAGAAGGCTTCCGGTGAGTCTTTGGGTGATTATCTGAAGGACAGGGTATTTGCAGGAATGAACTGCGAGACAATGGCGCCGGATGCTGCAGCAGTAAAGGGCTTTGATAAGTTTGAAGAGGCTTATCTGAAGAATCTTGCTGCCGAGAAGGCTGCTGTTGAGGCATAAGACAGGTATGCTCCGGTCCGGACCGGGTATCCGGCTGAGCTTTGAATATTGGGAGAAGGAGAAAAAGTTTGAAAATACATTTTCAAACTAAGAGATTGGTGCAAAGAACGCACCAATCTACTCTATGAGCAACTCATTACATTCGTTGCATTAGGAGGAAAAATGGAGAGACGTGATAAAATAAATTATTATCTTGACCTTGCTGAGGTGGTTTCCAAGCGCGGAACCTGCCTTCGTAAGGCATATGGTGCGGTTATCGTTAAAAATGACGAGGTTATTTCGACCGGCTATGTTGGTGCGCCCCGTGGAAGGCAGAACTGCAGCGATCTGGGCAAATGTATACGTGAGGAGCTGAAAATTCCGCGCGGGGAGCGTTATGAGCTGTGCCGCAGTGTCCATGCGGAGGCAAATGCCATTATCAGTGCATCACGTCAGGACATGATCGGTTCATCGTTATTCCTTGTCGGAATCGATGTTCCAACCGGCGAATATGTACAGAACAGCAACAGCTGCTCCATGTGCAAGCGTCTGATTATCAACTCCGGAATACGCAAGGTCATCATTAGGGACACGAAGGACACCTACCGTGCGATAAATGTGCAGGAGTGGATTGATGACGACGAGTCGCTGATCGGAACCTTCGGGTACTGATTCTACATTGGGGACGGACCTTTTTTAACAAAATTCTACATTGGGGACGGACCTTTCTTAACAAAATTCAACATCGGGGACAGACCTTAAAAAGCATTTTTAAAGGTCTGTCCC